>CAZWZZ010000414.1:0-5986 GCA_964638395.1 uncultured Caldilineaceae bacterium | reverse complement strand
GTCTGAATGATAGGATCAAAATCCTTTAATTCTAGCGATCCTGCTCTCGTGACAAATTAAATCGATATAAAGTCTAAGTTATTAGGTCACGATTGATACAGCAATTTTAAATTATAGAACAGATAGAAGAATTAAACAAAAAATCGGGCAGGTATGCAGATCTTACTCCCCAAACGAAATGCCCTGCGCCAGCGGTAGCTCGGTAGACCAGTTGATCGTGTTCGTCTGCCGCCGCATGTAGCCCCGCCAGGCGTCGGAGCCGGACTCCCGCCCGCCGCCGGTCTCTTTTTCGCCGCCAAAGGCCCCGCCGATTTCCGCGCCGGAGGTGCCGATGTTGACATTGGCAATACCGCAATCGGAGCCGATGGCCGATAGAAAACGCTCGGCCTGGCGCAGGCTATCGGTGAACACCGCGCTGGACAAGCCCTGCGGCACCTCGTTGTGAAGAGCCATCGCTTCTTCAAACTCCTCATACTCGATAATGTAGAGAATCGGGGCAAAAGTCTCCTCCTTGACGATGTCGCTTTGCGTCGGCATCTTGACGATAGTCGGCTCCACGAATTGGGGGCCAACGTCCGGGCGGACACGTCCCCCGACCAACACCTCGCCCCCCTCCGCTTTGGCCCGCTCCAGCGCGGCCATCATCTGCTCGACGGCCTGGGGCGTAGCCAGCGGCCCCATCAGCGTGCCCTCGGCCAGCGGATCGCCGAGGGGAACCTGACGGTAGGCTTTGACCAGCCGCTCGGTCAGGTGGGGGGCAATCGAGCGATGGGCGATGATGCGCCGGGTGCTGGTGCAGCGCTGGCCCGCCGTGCCGACCGCGCCAAAGAGGATGGCCCGCGTAGCCAACTCCAAATCGGCCTGCTCGGTGACGATAATGCCGTTGTTGCCGCCCAACTCCAAAATCGTTCTGCCCAGCCGCCCGGCCACCGCCTGGGCCACCTTCCGCCCGGTCGGGATCGAGCCGGTGAAGGAGACCAGCGGCAGGCGGCTATCCCCGGTCATCAGTTGCCCCACCTGGCCGTCGCCCACGGTCAGGTTGAAAATACCGTTCAGGCCGTGGTCGGCCATGACCTGGTTGGCGATGTGCTGCACAGCGATGGCCGTCAGCGGGGAGAGTTCGCTCGGCTTCCAGAGCATCGTGTTACCGCAGACGGCGGCGACGGCCGCGTTCCAGGACCAGACGGCCACCGGGAAGTTGAAAGCGGTGATGATGCCGATCACGCCCAGCGGATGCCACTGCTCGATCATGCGGTGCTGGGGCCGCTCGCTGGCCATCGTCAGGCCGTACAGTTGCCGGGACAGTCCCATCGCAAAGTCGCAGATGTCGATCATCTCCTGCACCTCGCCTGCGCCCTCGACCCGAATCTTGCCCATTTCCAGCGAGACCAGATCGCCCAGCGGCTCTTTGTATTCCCGCAAGGCATTGCCCAGGTCGCGGATGAGATCGCCCCGCTTGGGCGCGGGCTGCATGCGCCAACTTTGGAACGCTTCTCGCGCTGTTTCCACCACCTGGTCGAAAGCGGCCGGCGTCATCTGCTGCACCTGGGCGATTTTCTGGCCGGTGGTCGGGTTGTAGGAGGTCAAGAGCGGCCCCTCCGTCTCCAGCCAGCCCTCCGGCCCGGTACAGGTTCCCAGGTTGGTTTCTTCAATGTTTAGTTTTTTTAGTAAGGCTTGCATGGGTATCCTCCTGTAGGTAGTGCATCGTGGCGATCACCATATAACAATACTTAAGTCATCAACTTCTTCAAAATGTTTGTCACGACTAACAATCATTACGTCATGTTGTAAGCCAAGCGCCGCTATCCATATATCATTTTCCGGGATTGGACGACCTTTCTGTCTCAGCTTATTCTTTACGTCGCCATATTTTTTGGCAGTTTCCCTATCACATCCTAAGATCACATTCTTTTCCCCAAATTCATCAATTCGTTGCTTATTTTCCTCAACCCGTCCCGACCTCTCTGCGCCGTAATACAATTCACCAAGCACTATACTTGGGATAAATATTTCATCAGCTTCGCCTAATTTTGTTATCACCGCTTCATCAGCAGCGAACAAGGCAATCACAATGTTAGTATCTAACAAATACCTACCACTCATTCAGATCAACCTGTTCGCAATCTTCTTCGATAGCCTGACGCATCAAAACCAGCTCTGTCGGCGGGATTGTCCCGGCAAAATAGAGCAATCCTTTGCCCGGAACACCCTGTTGACGGGCTGTCGTCAATTCTCTGATGAAATCCAACACTTGTTGCTGGTCACTGTCCGGTAAATTTTCCATATGGTGTACGACTTCTGAAATGACTGTCTTGCTCATTATATAATCTCCTTAGCCGATCCTACTTCTTGCCTTTGCCCCAATCGTTTTTTCGATTAAGGCCCAATTGTGAACCAGACTTTTTACTTGACAATTTATAACACATTCATCTCTTTCTACACCTCGTCGAAAGACTTTAAAGTCCTTCCCATTTGTGATTACGTAAAGCGGTGCGTCTAAACTGAATGCATATGACCGAACCTGGGCATGAAATTCATCCAGAGATACTCTTGGCGCTTTTGCTTCAATGACAATAAAAATTTTACGCTCAAAGGATGTGTTATTCCGATCTAACAACACCCAATCCGCCTCACCTTTTATAGAATTATGCCCTAATTGAAGATTGCAAGGAACACGAAGCTCAAATTCGTGTTCCTGATAACCTAAGAATTGGACTAAAGGGTGGATGAACTTGACCTCAACTTCAATCTCGTTATGAAAAGACATACGAGACAATCCTTCGAGCCACTGTTTACGTAGTAGAAGATGATTGTCTTGCCTTTGTTTTTGAATCGTGCTTTTTAAATTTTCGATTTGGGCATCGCTTTCGTTTTGTGACTTTTCAAAGTTTATCTCGTGACGTTGAAGTTCACCGCTATGCTTTTGCCTAAGCGAAGCAAGCTGATCTTGATGTTGTTTATCGGAAGTTTCAAGTTGATCACGATGTTTTTGAGTTTCGGCATTTAAAGTTTCTTGAAATGCCCGTATCTTTCTGCCACGATTTAATAACAGCTTGCCGAGTAGCAGTGACAGAAAAAAGAAAAATGGCGCGCTCAGATAATACAGTTGAACTACTTGTGTTGACACAATTGGCGACGGCGTAGGAGTTGGCGTACTCGTTGGTGAAGCTGTAGGTGTTCTTGTAGGTCGCGGTGTGGAAGTATTCGTGGGTTGTGCTGTGAGGGTGGCATTCACAGCCGCTTGAATAGTTGCTTCACTATCTACGGTAGGTGTGGGAGGTAACGGAGCTACATCGGCTTCTTCTCCAGGTGCAGGTTCCGCCCCACCACAGCTAATAAGGATCAAGAACAGCATGATCAAAACTAATAGGGGATAGTGCCTGGGTCTGAAAAATGCCATATCAAGTCCTATGTTTGTGACATCACTCTGCATCTCGAAGTTTTCCCATTATACCCCAAAACCCCCATCGTTCCCAAACTTTTCACCGGGGGAACAAAAAACAGCCCGGTAGGGCTGTTTGGTCGAAACCGATACTGAAAGCTAGTAATAAAGCCTGTTGAGCCACACTTTTTATCCTACGCTTTTCGCGGGGATTTGGAGATATAGGGATAAATTTTCAAAGAAAATCCCCTAATCCCCTCCTCCCCGCTTTTAGTTTTCGGCTCGTAAAAGAGGCTGTCGAATACATCATAGCCCCCCATCACACCGGATGCAGCCCCGGAAAGCTCAGCCCCGTCGTCTCCTCCCAGCCGAGCATCACATTCATCGCCTGGATGGCGCTACCGGCCGCACCCTTCATCAGGTTGTCGATGGCGGCGATGACCACCACCCGGTTCGTGCCTTCCTCGGCCTCGAAGCCGACATCGCAGAAATTGGAACCGGCCAGCAGCTTCGGCTCCGGGTAACGGAAGATGCCCGTTTTTTGCTTGACCAGGCGGATAAACGGCTCCTTCTTGTAGGCTTTGCGGTACAGCTTCCACAGATCTTTCTCGGTCAGCGGCTCGTTCAGCAGACAGTGGGCCGTGACCAACGCCCCCCGGATCAACTCGATGGAGGTGACGGACATAAACAGCTCGAACTCGCTGCCGTGAACCATCCGTACCTCGGCCTGGTGACGGTGGCCGGTCGGCTTGAAGGAGCGCACCGCCCCGCTCCGCTCCGGGTGGTGGGAGCCTTCGTTGGGCCGCGCCCCCCCTTCGGAGGAGCCAACCTTGATGTCGGCCACCACCCGCCCCCCGTCCAGCAGCCCGGCCTGGGCCAGGGGCAGCAGGGCCAGGTTGGTGGCCGTGGCGTTGCAGCCGACGCCGCTGGCATATTTCGCCCCGGCCAACTCGGCCCGATACCGCTCCGGCAGGCCATAAACGAATTTGGCCAACCAGTCCGGGGCAGGGTGAGACTCGCCATACCACTGCGCGTAGGCGGTCGGGTCGGCCAGCCGAAAATCGGCGGAGGTGTCGATGATCCGCTCGGCCAGGCCGGTGAAATGGGCGATATTTTTGGCCGCGTAGCCGTGGGGCTGGGCCAAAAAGAGCAGGTCGCACGCCTCCAACGTATCGGGGTGGGAAAATTGGAGGTCGGTCACGCCCCGCAGATTGGGATGGGCGTTGTGGACAAATTTACCGGTCTGGCTGACGCTGGTAATCTGCTTGATTTCTACGTTAGGGTGAAACAGCAGCAGCCGCAGCAGTTCCCCGCCGACGTAGCCACTACCACCGACAATACTGACATTTAATTTATCACTCATCAGGTCATCACGCTCTGAATTTCTTTATGGTCGATCTCACCGCGCCCTAACCGGATCGTATAATCAACCACCCGATCCGGGATGTTGATGCCGGTGGTGTCGATGCTGTTGCGGAACTCCATCGTATAGTTAACCTCGTTGACCAACATCCGGCCATCCTGCGTCTCCAGCAGATCGACGGCGACCACGCCGCCGCCGACCGCTTTGGCCGAGGCCAGCGATAGGTTGTTGATTTCCGGCGTGACCGGGCAATTTTCCGCCCGCCCGCCCCGGGCCGTATTGGTGATCCAGTGGGGGCTGTAACGGTAAATCGCGCCCACAGTCTCGTTGCCGATAACAAAGCTGCGGATGTCGCGGGCCGGTTTGTCGATATACTCCTGCACATAAAAGATGGAGTGGTTATAGGTTCCCAAAACCTGCTTATGTTCGAGGATCGTTTCGGCCGCTTCCCGGTCGTTGACCTTCGATAGCAGCCGTCCCCAGGAGCCGATGGCCGGTTTGAGGACGACCGGATAGCCCATCTCCTCGATGGCTTCCAGGGCCGACTCCGGAGTGAAGGCGATTTTGCAGGCGGGCGTGGGCACTTGGTCCCGGATGAGGGCCGAGGTCGTTTCCAACTTGTTGCCGCAGATGAGGGCCACCTCGTAGCTGTTGACCGTCGGCACGCCCCAGTCGTTCAAAATCCGCAGGGCATACAGCGCCCGCGAATGGTTGACGCAGCGTTCGACGACGACATCATACTGCGTCCAATCATCCTGGTGATGCAGGTCGAGAATGATCTTGCGGTCGTCGATGATGTCTACCTCTTGGCCCCGTGCTTCGAAGGCTTTAATGAGGAGTTTTTCTTCAACTCTAACTCTGGATAGGAGGAGTGCGATTTTCATAGTTGTTGATTGGGTCCTTTGTAGAAAGTCGGGTTTTTTTGAAACGCAACACTACTCTCCCCAATCCTCCTCCTCTTCGGGGGCCAGCTCCAGCGTCGGCGGGTTCAGTTTGACCACTTCCAACTCCACGCCACATTCGGCGCATTGAACGATTTCACCCTCCATCACATCATCCGGCAGGCTGACATCGGCGGCACATTCTGGACATTCGGCTTGTTTGCTCATAGTAACAACTCCTTTTCGATATAAAATAAAATTAAGACATTGTCGAAAATATTACCATAATTTAAGGATAATGTGAAACGCACCAGGCGGAACTTGGGGTGATATAGATTTTCAGATAAACATTTTGAATCC
>CAZWZZ010000413.1:3179-5988 GCA_964638395.1 uncultured Caldilineaceae bacterium | reverse complement strand
TGGCGCTTCTCCATAAAGGCATCGATGCCCTCCCCGGCATCCTCGGCCATCATATTGCAGGCCATCACCTCGCCGGCGTACTGATACGCCTCTTCAACGCCCATCTCCAACTGTTTGTAGAACATCGCCTTGCCCGTGGCGACGGCCACGGCTGACTTGGCCTTGATGGCCTCGGCCAGGTCGTGAACGGCGGCATCCAGTTGCTCGGCCGGCACAACCCGGTTGACCAGTCCCTCGGCCAGGGCTGTCTGCGCGTCGATGAAGTCGCCGGTCAGCAATATTTCCAACGCCTTCTTGCGGCTCAAATTGCGGCTGACGGCCACCGCCGGCGTCGAGCAGAACAGTCCAACGTTGATCCCGGAGGTAGCAAACCGGGCCGTATCGACGGTCACGGCCAGATCACAGGCGGCCACCAACTGGCAGCCGGCGGCCGTGGCCAGCCCCTGCACCCTGGCGATGACCGGCTGGGGCAGGCGGTTGATGCTCATCATCATCCGGCTGCACTGCTCGAACAAGCTGTCGTAATAACTCTTGGTGGGGGTAGCCCGCATCTCCTTGAGATCGTGGCCGGCGCAGAAGGCTTTACCCTGGGCGGCGATGATGACCACCCGAATGGTCTCGTCCTCAGCAATGCGCTCCAGTTCGGACTGCAACGCGGTCAACAACGCCTCAGACAGGGCGTTATACTGTTTGGGACGATTCAGAGTTAGCGTGGTGATGCCATCATCATCCTCACGAAGGAGGACAGTTTCTTTCGTAGCAACGTCGGTTACTAAAGCCATACGTATTCTCCTTTGAATATTAATCAAGATTTGTTATTTTCAGACCCACTTTTTGTCATCCCTTCGACCAGAGACGAAATAATATCAATAGGCAGCGGGAAAATAACGGTCGAATTTTTCTCGGCAGCGATTTCGGTCAACGTTTGCAGATAGCGCAGTTGGAGCGTCGCCTTCTGGCTGCCGATCACCTGGGCCGCCTCGGCTAACTGCTTGGCCGCCGAAAATTCACCTTCAGCGTGGATGATCTTGGCCCGTTTTTCCCGCTCGGCCTCGGCCTGCTTGGCCATCGCCCGCTGCATTGTCTGGGGTAGCTCCACATCCTTGACCTCCACAATCGAGACCTTGATACCCCACGGCTCTGTCTGCTCATCGATGATCCGCTGCAAATCATCGTTGATCTTTTCCCGGTGGGAGAGCAGTTCATCCAGCTCACTCTGGCCGATGACATTCCGCAGCGTCGTCTGGGCAATCTGCCACGTAGCCCGGCGATAATCCTCCACCTGGATCACGGCAGCGCCCGGATCCAACACCCGGAAATAGACCACCGCGTTCACCTTAAGGGTGACATTGTCGCGGGTAATTGCTTCCTGCGAAGGAACATCCAGAGTCACCGTCCGCAAATCAACCTTCATCATCCGGTCGATGAAGGGGATGAGAAAGAACAAACCCGGCCCTTTAGCCCCCACAAACCGGCCCAGGCGAAAAATGACCCCCCGTTCATACTCTTGAACGACTCGGATCGCGGTGAACAGCAAGAAGAGAACAATAACCCCAACAAAGCCCAAACAGGGAACTAATGCAAATATACCTTCCACGGTACTACCTCCTAAATGGCTAATCTATTAGGTTACGTCTTTGATTAGAAGTTACGTAGTTGACGAGAAAACGGATTTTTGTAGCGCAAATTGCTAATTTGCGCGGCGTTGTGATCCCAAACCGGAACAATTTAGCAAATTGTTCTACGAATTGCCGTAACCCTATTTGTAAATTTATCTCAAGCTCCGGCAAAAAACCGGCCTCTATTATAGCCCAAGGGTGAGGAAAAGAACAATCATTGATTGATGGCGGGGCTTGATTTGAGATTGGTCATTCTGCCAGCCCATAAGTGTGTCTCACAAAGCGAGCTTTGTGATTCCACTACAAAAAAAGCCCCGTCTTCTTTAATAGAGGGCGGGGCTTTTCGTAGACTTGGAAAAAATAGAATCAGGCCAGCGACTTGGAAAAAATAGAATCAGGCCAGCACAAGCTCTGCGCCCACCGGCTCATCCCGGAGGACGGCCAGGGGCGTGGTGGTGACCATCGCTTCGGCCTGGAGTTCGCCGACGATGGTGGCGGCAATCTGCCGGGCCGTCGAGAGGTTGGGCTGGCGCCGGGTGTCGTGGTGGGCATCCGAGGCGATGATGTGGACCATGCCCCGGCGTAACATCGCGTTGGCTACTTCCCCGGCTCGCTGGCCGTGGCCCCCGCTCAGGCTGTGGGAGGTGATCTGGGTCAGCCCCCCCCGCTCCAAGATGGGGTCGATGAGGGCCATATTCTTCTGAATCGGCCCGATCCGCTCCGGGTGGGCAATAATCGGGATGTAGCCCCGGTCGAATAGCTCGAACAGCATCGCTTCGGTGCGGTGATTGTACTCCCAGAACAGCGGCTCCGCCAGCACGTAACGGCTGTCACCGAGCGGGCCGGCCCAGCCCCTGGCCCATTCCTCGAACATCTCAGGGACTAACCGGACCTCTTTCCCCGGCAAGACGGTCAGCGGGATACGAGCCGCGTCCAACTGGGTCTGTAACTCGGCCACGCGCTCAGCCACATCTTCACGGGTTAGCGGCCTGGATATTGGGTCAATCGGTTGGTGGTGGGGCGTAGCGAAAAGATGGGTGATGCCATCCTCAACGGCGAGGCGGGCCATTTGCAGCGCCTCGGTCATATCGCGGGCTCCGTCATCGACGCCGGGTAAAATGTGGGTATGTATGTCAATCATAGCGTTCCTTCCTTAGCTAATAATCAGCCAATAAAAAGAGGGGGACCGT
>CAZWZZ010000413.1:0-3079 GCA_964638395.1 uncultured Caldilineaceae bacterium | reverse complement strand
GCCAATTTTTCGATGACCGCCGCCATTTTGTTCGAGGCCAGCAGTTGGCTGGGGATGGGGGGGAGCGGGCCGCTGGTCAACAGCTTGAGGCTGGTATTGGGGACCGGTTGTAGCGGCGGGGTCTCGAACTCCTCCTCGCTGCGAAAGAGATTGGTGAAGCCTTTCTCGTTGGGCAGTTCAAAAAGCGTGTGTTGAGCCGGACGACGCAAATCGGCATCGACCAGAATCACCTGGCGCCCCCCATCGGCCATAGCCACGGCCAGATTGGCCACGGTGCTGCTTTTCTCAGCGGTCGGGGCCGAGGAGCTGACCAGGAGGGTATGGAGTGGCGCATCGACGCTGGAATATTCGATGTTCGTGCGCAGGGTGCGGTAGGCTTCAGCCGCCGCCGATTGCGGGTCGGTCAGGGTGATGATGGCGTTCGTTGACATAGTTGACATAGAGGCTGCCCCCGGCTAGTTGGTTCGTAAATCGGGCACCAGACGGCGCTGCTTCTCCTGCGCGAGGGCAGCCGTCCCCCCGCTCGACGGCGGAATGGCCCCCAACACGACCACGTCGATGGCTCGCTCGACATCCTCCGAGCTACGGATGACATCCATCTCCAACCATTCCAGGAAGAGGATGACCAAAAGGCCGACCAGGATACCAAACAGCCCTCCGGCCAGGGTGTTGATCTGGGTTTTGGGGCTGTATTGAGCATAGCCCAGATTGTAGACGCTGTCCAGCATCGTCACCTCGATGCGGTCCCGTTTATCCTGCCGCTGATTCCACTGGTCCCGGTCCTCGGCGAATACCTGGGCCATCGAATCGACCATGGCCATCGCCACCTCCGGGTCGCGGTCACGGGCCTCCAATTCCAGAGTGAAGGTAGAGCTATCGGGATTGACAAAGAGCTTGCCCAAAAAATTAGCGGTACTCATATCCAACTGGGCGCGGTCGATGACCTCCTGGGCCATCGTATGGGTGCGGATATTCTCGGCGTAGTTTCGCAGCAAATCTTTAAGGCTGTTGCTGGAGCCCCAATCGGTGGCCCGGGCCGGGACGACGCTTAGTTTGACCCCGGCGCTGTAAATCGGTGTCTGCATCTTGCTGAAAGCGTAGGCGCTACCCGCCGCGATGATAGCCACGACGATGATGATCCAGCCCCGTTTGCGTAATATACGAAGATAATCGGTTAATTCCATAATCTGGGTTCCTTTCCGAAATCGAGCCTAATTCAAACCTCTTTGAGTTAGATTACCACATCAGTCACCCTGCGTAAAACGTAAGCCGTAAAACGTAAAAATTTAGCGATATAACGCCCCTTACGCTTTGCGTTTTTCGTTTTACGGTCGGTCAAATCAAACTAACGTTAACCACACCCCGATTTCCGGCTATTTTTTCTTAGGCACCTCAGCCAACACTGTGATGCCCATTGCTTCTAACTCGCTCCGCTCCCGCACGCTGTCATCCAGATAATCCAGCAAAAAGGTCAGGGCCAGCCCGGCCACAAAGGCCAGCAGGAGGCGCACCGGCAACTGGAGGCGCTGCGTTAAGGGTGTGGGCACAGGGGCGGGGGGCGAGGGGGGGTCGATGACCTGAATGACCGAGGCCGTGTTGGCCGATTGCGGGAAATATTTGGCGCTATCTTCCCGCATCGCAGTCTCGATGGCCGCAGCGATGTCGCTCAAGGCCGCCGGGTCGCTCCAACTGACGCTCAAGCGAACGAGGCGGTGCTGTTTATCGACGGCGATAATGCCCGCCGGGATTTGCACCGAACTGCCTGCCTCGGTCAGATGACGGTTGACATCCGCCGCGAAATCCTGGCTGCTGACCAGGCCGGTCAAATTATCGACCATATATTCCGAAGAGAGCCAGGCATAGTAACCGTCATAATCATACTCGTCTCCTTCGGTTTGTGGCTCCAGGCCCACATTGAAACGCATACTGGTGCTGTAGGTCGGGGGCGGCGTCTGCATCGTCAGCAGGCTCCCCCCGGCCACCACCCCCACCAGCAGCAGTGGTATCCAGGCCCGGCGCCAGATGATGAGCCAATATTGTTTTAGGGCCATACGCAAAACAGCGTTTTCACTATACCATAGCCTCCTGCCCCTGCCATCAGGGGATTGGCGGAATTCAGAGGGTCAAGTATAGGCCAAATGGCAGTATGGTCAAAAATTCTGTTTTGAATGGGGCGCATTAACGATTGAGGAATTTTTAGCCCGGCTGGAAGCAGGGAAAATTTGGTTTAGAGTTGTTGCGAAATAGAGCAAAGGGGGTAGAGTCAAGAAAAGCTAAGGAAAATAGGGGAAGGCGCAAAGATGATAAAGTTGGAAAGAGCCAAGAAATCAGACCGAATGATGAAAGCCTTAACCAGAATGACGGTCCCGGAATTCGAGGGCCTGATGATAACCGTTAGCCTACTGTTACAAAAGTATCAAGCTACGCGAAGAAGGAAGTGTCAACGAGCGGCGGGTGGGAGTTGGAAATACCTTGAAAACAGCCGCTGATCGACCTGGTTGACTGACACATCCAAGACTTCGGAAGTCTGCGTCTCAATTTTATCAGCAGAATCTGTTCATACAGGCTTTAATCTGCTATCAGCGTCGGTTTTAGAGACTTCCGAAGTCTAATTTGCGCTGCCACCAGAAGGCGCTGTCGGATATCAAACAGTCGGTGGCGGTGCTGCGGGCTGTGGGGTACGAGGTGACCGAAATTCCCTTCCGCTGCTTCGGGATGGCCGGTAACTTCGGCTACGAGGCCGAGCATTATGAAATCAGCCAGAAAATCGGCCAGGACTGGCTGATGCCGACGATTGCGGCCCACCCCGGCCTGCCGGTTGTGGCCAACGGCATCTCCTGCCGGAAGCAGGTCGAGCATATGACGGGCCGCACGCCTCGGCATCTAGTGGAGTTTGTGGCGGATAGGATATAGGTATCGCCTCTCAAAATTTGAGTTGCGACTCAAATAGCAACTGGTAACTACCCAGCCATCATGTCATTTCGAGCGACGTAAGGAGCGAGAAATCCACCAAAACCGTTGTTTGCAACCGACCATCTGGGAGATTTCTCGGCTTTCAGCCTCGAAATGACATGCCTGA
>CAZWZZ010000412.1:0-5990 GCA_964638395.1 uncultured Caldilineaceae bacterium | reverse complement strand
GATATTTGAAAAGATGCGGAATTTGTATACAATCAACTGATTATAACATTTTTCTAACAAACATCTTGTAAAATTCGACATATAAAACGAGAATCGAGCGGAGGATTTATAGTATTATGCCAATCTACGAATATGAATGTTTAGACTGTGGCACGGTTTTTGAAAAACGGCAAAGTTTCAGTGATGAGCCAAAAGCTGATTGCCCGAACGGTCATTCTGATACCCGGCGGTTGTTAGCCGCCCCAGCCATCGTCTTCAAGGGCAGCGGCTTCTACATCAATGACAGCCGTCCTAAAAAGGACAAGAACGGGTCCGACTCGGCCAAATCGGAATCGACCTCGGAGAGCAAGAGCGAGAGTAAGGCCAAAAGTAAGACCGAAGCGGCTGATTAGGAACGGCACTTAAATAAATTACCCAGTTCAATGTTCGTGATAAAACGTAATGCGTAAAACGTAAGGGTTTTCTGAGTAAGTCATTACGTTTTACGTTTCACGTTTTAAGGGTGCAAGAAAAACGGGTAAGTTATTTTGTTTCTTATTCCTTAGTTTAGCTGAGTATTGAGACCACCGAAACTGGCTTTTTTCCAAAGCCCGGCCCCGCCGGGTTTTTTTTGTTGAATGAACAGGAATTATTATCACCATCAGGGAGGTCGAAGATGACCGGATCATCTATCCCCGACTCAAAAATTTTGAGACTGACCCTCACCTTGAGCAACTACCCCATTTTGAGCGATAAAATTCGGGCGCAAATGCGGGAGGAGTTGTTTGTCAAGGGCATTGTCAGCCCCAACGTGTTAGAAGATGAAGTCGAAAAAAAGGCGATAACCAGCCAACGGTTAGAGGGCCTAACCGATCCGGTCAATCAGGAGTCGGACGAGGTTTGGGATAGGCGGGTGGACCGTATCCGCGATTATCTGACCGATTTCTACTTTGCCTATAACTTACCGTACCATCGTTTTGAGGAAATCGTGGCCGAGGCGGTCAGCGAGAATAGCAGCGGGCGTTCCGAAAAGACGATCTTGACCTTCAACCCGGCCCTGGCCCCCTGGGAAATGTTGTTCACCCAGGCCGAACAGTATACCAGCTATCCGCCGGAACTGTATGAGACGGTCAAGCATCACCTGCTGGAAATCATCGTCGTTCTGCTGAAAGGATTGGTTAGCGATCAGTTGGCCTTCATCGGTGTCGCCCGCAATTTTTTCACGATTTACGATCTGCGCGACATTCGGCGGCAGCGGATTGGTCGGGGCAAAGTGGGCGGCAAAGCGGCGGGCATAATTCTGGCGCACCAAATTCTCAAGCGCCCTGATGAGCAGGATGAGTTCGACCTGAACCCCTTTATCGACACGCCGGCGACCTACTTCATCGGCTGTGATGTCTATTACGACTTCAAAGCTATTAACAATTTCAAAAAGTTCGCCAACCAAAAATACCGAACCCGTGAGGAGATCGAACAAAGCTATCCTGAAATCTCCGAAGCCTATCTGGCCGGTGTTTTCCCGGAAGACGTTACCGACCAACTGCGGGGCATTCTTATTCAAATCGGCAACTCCCCCCTCATTGTTCGCTCCTCCAGTTTGTTGGAGGATAATTTCGGGAGCGCCTTCGCCGGCAAGTATGATAGTTTCTTCCTGCCCAACCAGGGGACGCTGGAGGAAAATTTAGCGGCTCTGCTGGAGGCCATCAAGCGGGTTTATGTCAGCGTGCTGAGTCCCGATGCGCTCTTTTATCGCCGTATCAATGGCTTGGATGATTATGACGAACGAATGGCTATTCTTATCCAAAAGGTGCAGGGGGAACGGCACGGCAAATATTTCTTCCCCTTCATCGGCGGCGTCGGTTTTAGCCGCAACCCGTTCATCTGGAACAAAAAATTGCGGCCTGAAGATGGTTTTCTGCGGGTCGTCTTTGGCCTGGGGACGCGGGCCGTGGATCGCGTTGATCGGGATTACCCCCGCATGATCGGGTTGAGCCATCCCCTGCTACGCCCTTCCAGCAGCCCGGCCGATCTTATCAAATATTCGCAGCGCATGGTGGATGTCATCGACCTGGACGAGAACGCCCTCAAAAGTGTGCCGATTAGTGAGGTCTTGTCGAGTGATCTACCGGGCATCCAATTTCTGGCTTCGGTCGATGAAGGGGATTTTGTCAAACCGATGTTTTCTCTGGGTAAAGAGATTCCGCCGGAAAAATTTGTGCTGACCTTTGATAATTTGTTGAAAAATACCGACTTTGTCAAAGTGATGAAAGCTATTCTCAACAAATTAGAGCGTCATTACAAACGTCCCGTCGATATCGAATTTACGGTGCAACTGATCCCCGATTATCCTAAGCCGCAGCTCAAAATTTTTGTCCTCCAATGCCGCCCCTTGAGCAAACAGGAGTGGCAAGCGGACATTCAGGTTCCCAAAAATGTGCCGGCGACCGACCAGATTTTCACGGCCAGCCATCTCGTTCCGCAAGGCATCGTCGAAAAAATCAGGTATATCGTCTATGTCGATCCGGTTCGATATAGCCGGGCACCTAGCACCGCCGTACAGATGGAATTGGCCCGCATTATCGGGCGGCTCAATAAGCGGCTGGAGGGCGACGCCTTCGTTTTGATGGGGCCGGGGCGCTGGGGCAGTTCCAACATTGATTTGGGGCTTAAAGTGACCTACGCCGACATCTACAACGCCCGCATGCTGGTCGAGGTCGCTGTGGCTCGCAACGGCGTTGTGCCGGAGGTCTCCTACGGCACTCACTTTTTCCAGGATTTGGTCGAAAGCAACATTTACGCCCTGTCCCTCTTCCCGGACGACGCCGAGACTATCTTCAACCGGGCCTTTTTCGACAACTCCCCCAATCAATTGGCCTGTCTTCTGCCCAACGACAGCGACTACAGCGACTACATCAAGGTGATCGATGTCCCCAAAATCAGCGGTGGTCGCCATCTACGGGTGGTGATGAGCAGCGAAGAGGAGCGGGCCGTCGGTTATTTGAAGCGGTAGCCAGCCGTCGTAAGGTATTGTGATTGACAGGCGTTGATCATTCTTGGCAGCGAAATGCCCTTGCAGTATAATAAAGGTTACTCGAAAAGTCAGGAGGTTACATGCAGAACTTAAGCACACTGCGTAACATTTGGAAACAAGTCCAGGCAGAGGAGAATAAATTGCCCTCCCCTTTGACGATCCAGGAAAGTGTCGATCAGTTTCTAGGAATGTATCAAACCTTTGCACCCGACCTCAAGAAGACGGAGGCTCTGTTTCGACCAGAGCGAGAGACGTTCTTGATTGATTTTCAGCAACGTCTCCGGCGTATTGCCCAGTGGCAAAAAGAAAATGATTGAGAATTTAATAGAGGATGTGATCGAGCTTCAAACACGTTTGGGTGACGCTGGAGTTGCCTCTGTCGTTATTGGTGGGTTGGCGGTTGTTGTTTGGGGCGAACCTCGCCTAACCAGAGATGTAGATGTGAAAGTTCAACTTCAACGGGACCAAACCTCATATCTGCTTGATATTTTGAGAGCCGATTATAAACTGTTGTCGGATGATCCCGAACAAACCTTGCAACGAATGGGGATACTTTTTATCGAAAGTAGAGCCGGTTTGCGTCTTGATTTGCTATTAGCCGATACGCCGTTCGATACTCTAGCCATTGATAGGGGAAGCAAAGTAGAGATTCGCCCTAAACAAGTTGTCACAGTCTGCACACCAGAGGATTTAATCCTGTACAAGATGATCTCTACGCGTCCACGGGACCGTGAGGATGTGCGAGGAATTGTTCGACGCCAAAGCGATAACCTGGATGATACGTATGTCTTGAATTGGCTAAAGCAGTTTGAGTTGGCACTTGATGATTCAACCCTGGTCGATGAATATAAAACGCTTCGAGGTCTGTAAAGGGTGTGAAAAGGTTACGGCCTGTTCTGCTGCACCTAAACCCTCAGCGCACCACCGCCAGAGCCAGGCCATCATACCCTTTAGCCCCAACTGTTTGCAGAGCCGTGGCTGTGACCCTCGGCTCCGCCGCCAGGGCCGTGTTGAAACGCTGCACGCCGATGACGTTGGGATCGGTCGAGTCGGGATCGATCACCGCCCCATCACGGATCACGTTATCGGCCACGATCAACGAGCCGGGACGGGTCAGGCGCAGCGACCACTCAAGATAATCGACATAGGGCGCTTTGTCGGCGTCGATGAAGACCATATCGAACGGGCCAAGACCCTCCGCCTCCAATTGGGGCAGCGTTTCCAGGGCCGACCCGACCCGCACCTCGACCTGATTGGCCAGGCCCGCCCGGTCAATGTTGGTTCGGGCCACCTCGGCGTGGGTTGGGTCATACTCCAACGTAATCAAGCGTCCCCCGGCGGACAGCGCCCGGGCCAACCAGATGGCGCTGTAGCCGCCCAGTGTACCGATTTCGAGAATCTTCTGCGCCCGACAGAGAAGGGCCAGCGTATATAGCAATTGGCCCTGGTTCGGCGAAACGCTGATTTCGGGCAAGTCCGCCGCCGTTGAGTCCCGCAGCGCCGCCTCAAGAACCTCGTCGGGCGGGGCAAACAAATTGTCAAGATAATGATCTACAGCGGTAAAAAGTTCCTGATTCATAATTCCTCTCGTTTAATTAAAGTTACTGGTGTCGTTAGCCCTCATACCAAATCCGATAAATGGCCCCGGCCTCGTCATCCGAAACGAGCAGCGAGCCGTCCGGCATGACCTGCACATCGACCGGGCGGCCCCAGGCCTGGCCGTTCTCTTCCAGCCAACCCTCGGCGAAGACCTCATAACTGACCGCCTCGTTCCCCTCCAGCCGGACCAGAGTGATGCGGTAGCCAATCGGTACGGTGCGGTTCCAGGAGCCATGTTCGGCGATGAAGATTTGGTGGTGATACTCTTCGGGAAACATCTGCCCGGTGTAAAAACGCATCCCCAACGCGGCTACGTGGGGGCCGAGCGGTTGGGCCGGGGGCCTGAACTCCTCGCAGGCCCGTTGATCGCCAAATTCAGGATCGGGGATAGTTCCGCCGTGGCAATAGGGGAAGCCGAAATGCAGCCCCGCCGTCGGTGCGTAATTCAGCTCGTCGGGCGGCACGTCATCGCCGAGATGGTCCCGGCCATTGTCGGTAAACCACAATTCCCCCGTGTCGGGGTGCCAATCGAAGCCGACCGAATTTCGCACCCCTTCGGCATATACCTGCAAATCGGAGCCGTCCGGGGCAATACTGGTGATCTTGCCGTAGGGCGTGCCCGCCGTCTCGCAGACGTTGCAGGGCGCTCCGACCGGCACATACAGCCGGCCATCCGGCCCAAAGCGGATAAATTTCCAGCCGTGATGTCCATCGCTGGGGTATTCATCAGTGATAATCACCGGCTCCGGCAGGTTCGGCAGGCTGGCCTCGATGTCGTCATACCGCAACACGCGGTCGATCTCGGCCACGTAGAGCGAACCGTCCCGCACAGCCACCCCGTTGGGCGAATTCATCCCCTCGGCCAGGGTGATGACCTCATCCGCCTGATAATCCTGGTCGCTGTCGATGACAGCGTACAGATTCCCCAGGCGGCGCGTGCCCACAAAGAGCGTCCCTTCCGGGCTGAGGGCCATCGACCGGGCGTTGGGTACATCCGCCGCGTAGACACCGATCCGAAAACCGGGCGGCAGGTTGATCTCGCCGGGCAGCGGTTCGAGGGCCGCGGTGGGCGCTGCCGCCACCGCCTCGGCCGGCTCGCTCTCCGCCGGGGCTGATTCGACCTCGGCAATGGGGGCCGCCGTCGGGGCTGTTTGCGGCGCGTCGGTCGCGGTCTCGGCTTCGGCGGCACTCGGCGGGGGTGGGGTGGCCGTCGGCGGAGAGGCTGCGCTGCCACACGCCGCCAGAAGCAGCAGGAGGAGGGGTAAAATAAGTAAATTCAGAGGGTGCTGTCTAAGTCGCAAAAGAATCTCCAATCTTTCAATTTTTCTTAACCTACCCCACACAGCTTAAAATTGGTTTAGAGTTGGAAACAGACCCCCTA
>CAZWZZ010000411.1:0-5992 GCA_964638395.1 uncultured Caldilineaceae bacterium | reverse complement strand
AAAAATTGATAATTGCCCGTCGCTTGTGGTACAATTCTGACTATGTTAGATGAACTGTTGAAACGCGGCCCCGGCCAAACAATAGCCTTTCTGCCCGAACCGGACGCTACCCTGCTGGCGGAGACGATGGTCGCCTTTGCCAATGCCGACGGGGGCACGATCTTCATCGGCATCGATGAGCAGGGCCGGGTTCTCGACTACACCGCCGACGAGAGCGCGGAGAGCAGCCTGGTCAATGCTCTGGTGATGTGCCGCCCGCCGGTGGTCACCAATTGGGAGCAACACGAGCTACCCAACGGCATCGTCGTCGCCCTCAAAATTTCCCGCAGCCCGGAGCTGCACGCCCTGGCCGATGGCCGGGTCCTGGTCCGGGCCGGGGTGGAAAACCGGCCCCTCGGCGGGGAGGCCATCCGCCACCTGGCCGCGACCAAATCGAGCGGCGATTTCGAGAGCGAGCCGGTGGCCGGGGCGACGCTGGTCGATCTGGATAAGCACCTCCTGGATGAATATATGAACCACCGGGCTGAACGGGGCACGGGCAAAATCCGGGGCAATTTGCAGGATCATCTGGTCGAAATCGGGGCTATGATCGACGACGGCACGCCGACGGTGGCCGGGATGCTCCTCTTTGGCAAACATCCCCAGGCTTTTTTACCCCAGAGCGGCATCATCTTCGTTAAATTTTTGGGCAAAGAGGCCCGGGGCCGGGATGGGATGGCCGGCTATGGCCGCCGGGTGGAAATCACCGGGCCGGTGGCGAACGTCATCGAGCGGGCCTGGCAGGTGGTCAACGAGGAGATGCGGGTCGAAGCGGTGGTGACCGGCTTGAAGCGGAAGGAAGTGCCGGAGTATCCCAGCTTTGCCGTGCGGGAGGCGTTGGTCAACGCGGTCTGCCACCGGGATTATCGCCTCAGTGGGCGGCGGGTCGAAATTCGGATGTATGAAAACCGGCTGGAGGTCATCAGCCCCGGTGGGCTACCGGGCTACATCACCCTGGATAACATCGTCGACGAGCACTTCTCCCGCAACCCCCGCATCGTCACTGGCCTCTTCCATTGGGGCTACATCGAGGAGCTCGGGCTGGGCGTCGACCTGATGATCGAGGAAATGTTGGAACATGGTCACCAGGCCCCCGATTTCGAGGCCAAACCCTACGCCTTCACCGTCCGCCTGCACAACGTCATCGAGCGCCAACCGGCGGCCAGACGGTGGCCGACCAATATGAATGAGCGGCAGATGCGGGCTATGGGCTTTGTCGAGCAGCAGGGGCGCATTACCAACCGCGACTATCGCCAACTCTGCCCCGACGTCAACGCCGAAACCCTGCGCCTCGACTTAGTCGATCTCATTGAAAAGGGTCTCCTCCTCAAGATTGGGGACAAAAAAGGGACTTATTACATTTTGAAATGACAACCAGCACAGCTCGGAGTCGCTCATGTCGAAAGGATGGCGTGACAACAATGATAGCCAAACGGGAAATCTTACATCAAATTATCGACGATTTGTCAGAATCGCAACTGGCCGAATTAGCCGAATTTGTCGAGATACTATTAGCTCAAGATAAAACAGACCGCGTCGATGTCGAGGTGCCAACGCACCCGGTAGAGCAACCGAATGATCTCTCGGCTATCATCCAGATCATCAAAAATACCCCTCCCAATCTGCAAGCCATCACCCCGCCGACTAAAACGTGGGCTGATATAGCGGATCACATTCCCCAATCCGAAGAACCGTTGCTAAATGTAGCGGCCTGGAATGAACGATGGGATCGTATTGAGCGCGAAATGGAAGCCACCAGTCTGGCCCATGAAGCGGCTGAATGCCAAGCGCATGAGGAATGATGGAATATCTGCTTGATACCAATCATATTTCGCCCCTCGTTACATCAGGCCATCCTCTACGAGCAAAAATCTTATCTCGATTTCAAACGAACGATCAATTCTCCATAGCTACGCCTGCCTTACATGAATTTTTGTTTGGCATCCGTTTACTGCCCCGTGCGGTTGAAAACTTGCAAACCTGGCACAATCTAAAAGGTTTGTTCAAATATTACCACGTCGATCCAAGCACCGCCGAGCAATCAGCCCAACTCCGTGTTTCTTTGAGACAACAAGGTCGCCAGTTAGAAGCCATCGACTCATTTATAGCCGTTGTTGCCATTCGTTATGATGTTACGCTATTAACAACCGATAAAGATTTTCAGGCTGTGCCGGGGCTACGACATGAAAATTGGCGCATGTGATGGTAATCAGTCCGATCATCATTTTATCAACCGGCTCCTTATACAATATGGATATTGCCACCATTATGGCCCTGGCTGCCGAGACGGGCTTTGCCGGGGTGGAGGTGGTGGTCGATTGGCGTTGGGAGACGCACCGCCTGGCTCATCTGGAGCGGTTGATGGCCCGCACGGGGCTGCCGATTTTGGCCATCCATAGCCCCTTTCTGAATATGCCCCTCCACGGCTGGCCCAACCATCCGGTAGAGCGCATCAAGCAGAGTGTGCGGCTGGCCGAGGCGTTGGGGGCCGGGGTGGTGGTCGTCCATCCGCCGGAGCGGTGGGTGCGACTACAGGTGGTCCTGCGCGGCCCGACCTTTGCCCGGCGGCTCTCCCTGCCGCTGCCACTGGCCGGCTGGGGCGAGTTGGGCCGCTGGTTGTGGCACGACTTGACCGCTTTTCAGGCCCAAACCTCGGTCAAAATCACCGTCGAGAATATGCCCTGCCGTCCCTTTGGCCCCTTTTTCCTCCACCCCCACCATTTTTTCAGCCCGGCTGATCTGACCCACTTTCCCTACCTGACCCTGGACACGACTCACGTCGGCACCTGCGACGTCGATCTGCTCGATTTCTACCGCCGGATCAGCCCCAACGTGGCCCACATCCACCTCTCCAACTACAATGGCCGGGAGCATCAACTGTTGAATGATGGGCATCTACCGCTGGCTTCGTTTCTGAGACAGGTTGTGTTGGATGGTTACGCAGGGTTGATCGCCCTGGAACTGAACACGCACGGTTTGCAGAGCGAGGACGAAGCGGCGCTCCGTCACAATCTGCGGGAGAGCCTGGCTTTTTGTCGGCAGGCCCTCGATGTGGTTGAGGCAGTTCAATGACTTGTCGCGCCTTTCGATACGCCTGGGGCATTCAGGATGCGGCTTCGATGCGCTTCGCTGCTCACGAACACGCTTTTTTGACCGTCCGTCACACCCTTCGGTTCCTACCCCCGCTCGGCGATGAACTCGCCGAGCTATCGAATCGCACCCCATCAATGGGGTTACAACAGAAAACCGGATTGATCCGGTGCTGTTTGATAGCCCGGAGCATTTATATCCGGGCGGGGTTGGTTAAAAGTCGAGGTCGGTTACAAACAGGGCCGGTAACTCATTGCCGCACATTTCAGGACGCTGCCCGTGTGCCTTGCGGCCTGAATAAACCGGGCGGCGGTTTAGGGGATGCTACTCGGAATGACGTTTCACAGCACCCCTTTATTCCCTCGTCCTTGACCACCTTTCTAATCTTCTCCCTCGCCGCCCTTATCCTGACCTACCCCCTCA
Organism: uncultured Caldilineaceae bacterium; assembly: GCA_964638395.1. Classification (GTDB taxonomy): domain Bacteria; phylum Chloroflexota; class Anaerolineae; order 4572-78; family J111; genus CAZWZZ01. The sequence continues at coordinate 2,440 of CAZWZZ010000411.1, read as the reverse complement.
TTTTCCATCTGACCAGTCACATCCCCCGTGGCAGCGAGGCGGTGGGCACGGTCCCGTTTTTCAATCTGTGGACGCTCCAATGGAACATCGACCAACTTATGCGAGGCTATCCCGCTTATTGGGACGCGCCGATTTTTGCCCCTCACCGGGGCACGTTTGCCTTCTCCGAGAGCCAACCGGTTAGCGGATTGCTGGCGGCTCCCGTCTGGCTCAGTTCGGGAACACCGGCGCTGGGCTACAATTTTGTGGTCATCCTCTTTCTCATCCTCAACGGCTGGTTTGCCTACTGGTTCCTGCGGGCGCAGGGCGTGAGCCACCTGGCGGCCTTGTTGAGCGGGCTTTTTGTGCAAGCCCTCCCTTTCGTGGCCCAGGAGATGGGGGTGTTACAACTGATTGCCCTGTTTGGCTTCTTGTGGTCCCTCTTTTTTCTGCACCGCTTTTTGAGGCTGCGCCAGGCCGGGCAGAGCAGTTGGCCCGTTAATCTCGGCCTGGCTCTGGGCACGCCGTTGACCTTTTTCACCTGTAGCTACTATGGCCTGTTTAGCCTCTTTTTTCTGCCGCTGGCTTTTTGCTGTCACCTGAGAAGCAATCATCTGACCCGCCAAACATTGGGGCAACTGGCCGCCATCGGGCTGCTGGCCCTCGCCTTGAGCGGCCCCTTTCTGTGGAGCCAACAGCAGCAGTTGGTCGGGTACGGCTTCACCCGCAGCGAGCGAATCATCGAGAACAATTCGGCCAAGATAGGCTATTACGCCAACTTTCTGGATTACAATGTGCTGTATGGGCAGGTTTTGGACCTTGAGTCGGGGGGCGGGCAGCGGCTCTTTCCGGGGATCGGCCTGATGTTGTTGGCCGGGATCGGTTTGGCCGGAGGGGGCCATCTTCGCACGAAAATTTATCTGCTGGCTGCGGTTGTCCTGGCTTTGTTGTTATCGCTGGGGTTGCGGCTCGATCTCGACGGCTGGCAGCCCTATCAACTGGTCAGAGATTACGTGCCCGGCTATGCTCAACTCCGCAGCCCCTTTCGCTTCGCGGCCTTCGTCCAGCTTCATCTGGCTCTGTTGGCCGGTTTTGGCCTGCACAATCTGCTGCGCTGGCTGCCCCACGCCAGAGGCACGCTGCTGCCGCTGTGGGTCACTTTCATTCTCGTGGAGTCGCTGGCCCTGCCGCTGCCGCTGCAAGCCGTGCCCCCTCTTCAACCGGCGGCAGATTGGCAGGTGTGGCTCAACCGGCAAGACCCCACGGCCCGGGTTGTCTATCTGCCTTTCGCTACCGGCAGCGGGGTGGCCGATTTCGAGCCAACCACCCGCCGGATGTTGCGCCATCGCCATCTGGGGGGGGCGATGCTCAACGGTTACTCCGGCTTTTTTCCCAGAGACCACGGCTCCCTGCGCCAAACCCTGGCCGATTTTCCGACGGCGGCGGGCCTTGAGCTACTTGGGCAAGCCCGGGTCGATTACGTCATCGTGGAGGCTGACCTGCTCGACGCACCGGCCATCGAAAACATCACGGCTGTGCTGCCGTTGGTGTATGAGGATACCGCCGGGCAGGTGTTTATTTTTGCTGTCGATCCCGAATAAGTTTTGAGGCGTACCTGTCCCAAAAAACGTCGAGCGGGATCACTGCACGCCTAACAGTTTTAGTAGTTCACTCAGGGATTGAATCTTGAGGACGCCTTTTGGGGGGGCAAGATCATTGCGGGGATTCATCAGGATTGGGGTCAACCCGGCGGCTTGAGCGCCTTGAATATCGGCGATCAGGTTATCACCGATGTAAAGAGTCTTAGCCGGGTCGGCCTCCTGGGCCAATTTCAAGGCTTCGTTAAAAACACGTTCATCCGGCTTGTGGAAGCCGGCTTCTTCTGACACCAGAGTGAAGTCAACGTAGTCGGCCAAATTGTGACGCTCGATTTTGGCTCGCTGTAGTCTGATAAAACCATTGGTCAAAATACCGGTCGTATAATGGGCACGTAATGTCTCCAGAACGGTCAGAGCATCCTCGAAGGGAATGGCTTCATCCAAAACCAACTCATTCCAGCAGGCTACCATCGGCTCGGCCAAATCCGTATCTTGCTCAAGGGTTCGCAACGTGTTGAAGTAGCTGTATTTGGCCACGGTGTTGCCGTCGATAGCCCCATCGACCATCATATACCACAAATCTTCACTCTTTGTCCAAAAAAGATCAAAGAATTGGTCATGCGTGACCGGCTCCAAATCCTCAGCAAATTTATCGAACAACGTCTGCGTAATTTGGTTGAGTTGCCAGGTATGTCTGATGAGAGTCCCATCCATATCAAAAATGATGGTCTCGATGTGGGTAAAGTCTGTCATGGGTTGGTTAGCCAAGATGAACCATCCTTCTAAAACGTTTTCATTAGGAGTTACACAGTTCGCATCCCGAGTAGCCTTGAAAAGGCGTATCGAGGGGTGCAGCCGCTCCA
>CAZWZZ010000410.1:0-5998 GCA_964638395.1 uncultured Caldilineaceae bacterium | reverse complement strand
TGCCCATTCCCCTCAGCAAACCGTTTTTCACCTATGCGTTACTGGTCGCCATCGTCGGGGTCTGGGGGCTGACCGAGTTGGCCGGGGGATCGACCAGCGGCGAGGTGTTGGTCCGTTTCGGGGCCAATCAGGGGCAGCTTATCCTCCAGGGCGAAGTTTGGCGGCTTTTCACCTCGATGTTTCTGCACGTCGGCCTGACCCACCTCATTTTCAACGCCTACGCTCTCTTCATCTTCGGCTTTGAGATGGAGCGTATTTACGGCCCGACTCGCTACATCATCATTTATGTTTTGGCCGGTCTGTTTGGTAGCCTGGCCAGCTTTGCCTGGCGCGGGCCGTTCGTGCTGTCGGCGGGGGCCTCCGGGGCCATCTTCGGCATTATCGGCATGAACCTGGCCTTTTTTCTGATCCATCGCCAAACGTTTGGCGAGTTTGGCCGCTCCCGCGTGATGAGTACTCTGATTATCATCGGCATCAACATCTTCTTCGGCCTGACCGTGCCCCGCATCGACAATATGGCCCATATGGGCGGTCTGATCGCCGGCTTTGCCCTCGGCTACGGCCTGGCCCCCAACTACGAGTTGGTCGATCAATACACCACCAATCCCCGCGTCGTCGACAAGGTCAGCCTGGGCGAGCGGTGGTGGGTCATAGCCGCCGGGGTCATCGGTCTGATTGGGGGGATACAGACGGCGTTTTGGGTGTGGAGCTAATCTTTATAGTCACCAAAGTTTGCTTGCTCCCAACGGTCTGGCGTGCTATAGTTGACTCAATGAAAATGCCCACGAGACACAAATAATGAAACTACACATTCAGAATTTAGGGGCGATTGAGCAGGCTCAAATCAACCTGAAACCGCTGACCATATTTGTCGGCCCCAATAACACCGGCAAAACCTGGACGGCTTATCTGATTGGCGGCTTGTTGAGTCCCTACGGGTGGCGACAATACCAGTCTGTCTATACGCCGGGCCAAGAGTCGCTCTCCTTTTCTATTTTAGATGAGGCCATCCAACAACTCGTTGACGAAGGCAATGCCGCCCTTGATCTGGTTGAATTTGCCGATACCTACGGAGAAGCCTATATCAACCAGGTCGGCGACCTGGCCAGAACGTGGATGGCCGACTTTCTGAGTACGTCCCGTGTCTCTTTTGAAAGTCTCGACATCAACATCTCGATAGACCTCGTAAAAGAAGAATTTTTGGCGCAGGTAAAAAATCTCTCTCTGGATAGAAAACTGTCCGCCGGTCAACGTAGCGAGGCCCTGTTAAACGCCCTGAAAGAGCCGGGAGAACCAAACCTATATTTTTATACCGCCGGCAATCTGACGGCCAAGTTGCCGCGCCGGGCGATCAAAGATTTTGTTGTGGGCGCGGCCTGCCAGATACTCCACCACGCTCTATATGCCGATGTCTACACATTTCCGACGGAGCGAACAACATTTATAACCTTCAATTTCGGTTATGAAGAAACGGAAAAGCCTGACTCTAATGGCGATAAACTTTTTCCGCGTGCCCCACATTTGGAATACCCTACTGAGCCTGTTACTCATTTTTTCAACTTCATTCTTCGCGCCCTGCAAAGCGACCCGCTCGCTCGGCAGGCACAAGTCGAGTCTGACGCTTTAATAAAGAGTTACACACAACTGGCCCAACTTCTGGAAAAAGAAATACTTCAAGGCAGCGTCGATTTCTCTGAACCGGAGTTGACCGCCTGGCGCGAGGTTCTCTTTCAACCTTCGAAAGGGGTGGCCTTAGAAATTCCGCTCGCCTCCTCGATGGTCAAAGAACTGTCATCCCTGGCCCTTTATCTGCGCTATTTGGCCAAACCGGGCGAATTATTGGTAATTGACGAACCGGAGATGAACCTGCATCCTGAAGCTCAGGTTCGCCTGACGGAATTTTTAGTGATGCTGGTCAACGCCGGTCTCCCCGTGTTATTTACGACCCACAGCCCTTACATCGTTGACCATCTTATCAACTTAATGAAAGCGGCCGACCACGACAATAAAGAGAGCATCAAAAATTTGTTTTATTTGCAACGGACCGAAACATTTATACCAAAAGAAAGAGTTTCAGTCTATCTGTTTGAAAACGGAACCGCCACCCACATTTTGGATGAAGAGGGGTTGATCCATTGGAGTACGTTCGGCGAAGTTTCAGACAGAGTCAGCCAAATTTACTTTGATTTGTAGATTACTCGATGCCTTTCAACACGCTTCTGCTAACCTGTCTTTCCGCCGGAACCAGCTTTACCGAAGCCGGGGTTCAAGTTGGCATCCGCCCGGAACCCGGCGAAACCATTCTATTTTTCTCGATTGACGACCAGTCAAATGTCACCTGTCAATTCCGCAAAAACTTAAAAATCAAAGGCCCCTTGTGTGATTTGCTCATTCTCTACAGTCGCCGTGACAAGACAACGCTCTGTCTGGTAGAATTAAAAGGCAAAAACTTGAAACACGCCGTCGAACAACTTTCAAATACCTTCCACGCACTTCGCTCCAAACTGAGAAAACCGCTCGCAGACCAAATCGTATGGAAAGCCTGTATCCGCCAGCAGGGTCACTCCCCCAAAGAAACAAAACACCTACGCAAAACGTTAGAGCAAACCTTCTCAGCCAAAAGTAACGTTCTCATTACTCGAAACCGTGATATTGGCCAGTTTCTCCGGGGCTGAAATTCTGTATTCTTTATGACTTTCAAATATGCTGAAATCGTCGTTGACCGCCCCATCGTTAAACCGAGCCGTCGCAGCTTTGTCGAAACGCCGGCAGACAGAACCATTCCCTACCCCGAAATCGCGGCGATGGACAACGTGGATGGTACGGCCCCGGAAAGCATCAATCCCCTGGCCACCACCTTCCATTACCACATCCCCAGCCATCTGACCGAGCGGCTCCGGCCGGGTCACCTGGTCGCCGTGCCCTTCCGCAATCAACAGTTGACCGGCGTCGTCGTCCGCCTGACCGACCATTCCCCCGTCGAGCAAACCAAACCGGTCGCCGCCCTGCTCGATCCTGAGCCGGTCGTCACCCCGGCCCAGATTGCCCTGGCCTACTGGCTCTCTTTTGAATATCTGGCCCCGCTCTCCGTCTGCCTCAAATATTTCCTGCCGCCGGGGGCCAACCGCAAACCGATGTGGCTGCTCAAGCCCCATCCCCAGCCCAACGCCGAGGCCGAAGCGACGCTGAAGGCCCCGGAAAAAATCCTGTTGACCTACCTGCGCCAGAACGAGGCTGTCCTCTGGGACGAACTCCAGGCCAACACCGCCAAAGTTCTCCTCGGCAAAGAGCTGGCCTACCGCGAGGCCCGGCTGACCAAACCCCGCGTCGGCCCCAAGACGGAGCGTACCGTCGAGCTGCTCATCCCCCCCGACGACATCGACGCCGTCCTGCCCAGCCTCGGCTACACCTCCAAACAGGCCAACCTGCTCTCTTTCTTGGTCGATAGTGATGATCCCTTGCCAGAGCTGGATCGCTCACTCCGCGAAAGCGGCTGCGCGTCCCGCTCGCCGGCCGATAGTCTGGCCGAGAAGGGATATGTGGCCCTCATCCCGGCTCAAACCAAAATCGGTCTGTCCCCCACCGCCCGCACCGAACATAGTGATCCGCCGGAGGAGGACGCGGCCCAGGCTGTGTGGCGCTACCTGAGCCGGCAGAGCTACCCCGTGCCCCAAGATGAAGTGATCGAGATGCTCAATATCGACCCGGCGATTCTCGATGGGTTGGTTGAGCAGGAGCGGGTGGCTCGACTCGAAGAGCCGCTGCGGATTACGCTAACCCTCGACCCGGAGGAAGTGACCGAGACGCTGTTGGAACTGCGGGGGGCACAGCGACACGCCGAGGTGTTGCGGCTGCTGTCTGGGGAGGATGGGCCGGTCTGGATTGGCTGGGTCTATGCCCAGACGGAGGCCAACATCAAAGTGTTGCGGGACCTGGCCGAGGCCGGACTCATTAGCATTGACGAAGCCCGCCGCTGGCGCGATCCGCTGGCCGGACAGAGCTTCGCCCTGGACAACCCGCCAACCTTGTCGCCGGAGCAGCAGGCCGTGTGGCACACTATCGCCCACCATTGGCAGACGGATGAGGCCGATAGAGATAACCGTCCGGTTCTGCTCCACGGCGTGACCGGCTCCGGCAAGACTGAGATTTACCTGCGGGGCATGGCGGCGGCGCTAAAGGCCGGGCAGGGGGCGATTATGCTCGTCCCGGAGATCACCCTGGCCGCGCAGACGGTCAAGCGGGTAGCGGCCCGGTTTCCGGGCAAGGTGGCCGTCTGGCATTCGGCTCTCTCCCCCGGCGAGCGGTACGACACCTGGGAACGGGTCCGGTCGGGCGAGCTACGGCTGGTGGTCGGTCCCCGGTCGGCTCTTTTTGCGCCGGTCAAAAATCTGGGCTTGATCGTCGTCGATGAGGAACACGAGCCGGTCTACAAACAGCGGGACCGCAGCCCCATCTTCCACGCCCGCGAGGCGGCCATCGAATTGGGCCGCCTGAACAAGGCTCTGGTCATTCTGGGCAGCGCCACGCCGGACGTGACCACCTATCGCCGGGCCGAGCGGGGTGAGTATCGTCTGACCGAGTTGCCCAGCCGCATCCTGGCCCACACCAAACACGTCGCCGTCCAGGAAGCCTTGCTCAAGCGGCTCAAGGGTAAAAACAAAAGCCTCGATGTGCGGGACCTGGCCGTGGCCCAGCCGGAGGGGGCCTTTGTAACCCTGCCCTTGCCCCGCGTCGAGGTGGTCGATTTGCGGGAGGAACTCAAGGCGGGCAATCGTAGCATTTTTAGCCGGGCCTTGCAAGACGCCATCCGGGAGACGCTCAAGCGGGGGGAGCAGGTCATCCTTTTTCTCAACCGGCGGGGGGCGGCCAGTTTTGTCATCTGCCGGGATTGTGGCCACGTGGTGACCTGCCCCCGCTGCGAGACGAATATGACCTATCACACCAGTGGCGATTTGATGATATGCCACTACTGCGGCTACCGGGAGGCGACGCCGGAGACCTGCCCGGTCTGCCGCAGCGAGCGTATCCGCTACTTCGGCCTGGGTACGCAGCGGGTTGAGGAGGCGGTGATGGCTATGTTTCCCCAGGCCCAGCCGATTCGTTGGGATTGGGATACCACCCGGCAGCGGGGTAGCCACGATATGTTTCTGGAGCATTTTGTCAAGGGGCGGGCTAATGTGATGATCGGCACGCAGATGGTGGCCAAGGGGCTGGATTTGCCGCTGGTGACGCTGGTCGGGGTTATTTCTTCCGACACGGCCCTTTATCTGCCCGATTTCCGGGCCGGGGAGCGCACCTTCCAACTGCTGATGCAGGTGGCCGGGCGGGCCGGACGCAGTCCCCTCGGCGGGCGGGTCATCGTCCAGAGCTACACGCCCGATCAAGTGCCTATCGAGGCGGCCTCGAACCACGACTACGCTGGCTTTTATCAAATGGAGTTAGCCTTTCGGCAGGAGCAGGGGTATCCCCCCTTCAAACGGGTGGCGATGTTGCTCTACCAGGGCAACGGGCCGGAGCGGAGCGCGGGCGAGGCCCGGAAGATGGCCGACCGGCTACGGCGACACATCGAGCGGCAGGGCTTACCCGGCGTTAAGGTTATCGGCCCCACGCCTAGCTACGTCCGGCGTATCGGTTCCCAATACCGCTGGCACATCCTCCTCCGGGCCGCCGACCCCGGCGCCGTCCTGCGCCCCCTTCTGCCTCTGCCCCACGGCTGGCGGGTCGATATCGATCCGGTGACGTTGTTGTGAGGCGTCCAAGAAAATAACAATCTAACGATCCGTAAAGCGTAAAACGAAAAATTATTTCTCTGGCTCCACCTCCAGCCAGACCACCCGTTCAAAGCCGATGGCCACCACGGCGTAACAATGCAACCGCAGCATATCGCCATAGGTGTCTTCCAAAATCTGGCGATACTCGGCCAGTTTGCTTTCCGCTTCGCCAAACTTTCGGGCCACCGGCTCCAAGCCCTGCAACGCCTCGCCGCTCATTTTTTGCA
>CAZWZZ010000409.1:0-6047 GCA_964638395.1 uncultured Caldilineaceae bacterium | reverse complement strand
GGCCGGGCATCGAGCCGGACTATCACGAGCGTATCTTCCAGATTTTCCAGACGCTCCAATCCAAAGACAGAAGCGAGGGCAGCGGCATGGGGTTGGCCATTGTCAAAAAGGTGATCGAGGGGCGGGGCGGCGAGATCACGCTGGAATCAACGCCGGGTGAGGGCACGACGTTTCGCTTTACCTGGCCGGGCGCGTAGCAGTAGAAAAATAGGAGAGCCGGATGACACCTAAGGATGTTCACATTTTATTAGTCGAAGATGATGAAAAAGATTCCGAGGCTGTAGTACGGGCCTTCAAAAAGAGAAATTTTACAAACCCGCTGACTATCGTGCCGGATGGGGTTGAAGCGTTCGCCGTCCTCCAGCGAGAAATCAAACACCCTTACTTGATTTTGCTCGATCTGAATATGCCCCGTATGAGCGGCCTGGAATTTTTGCAGCGGCTCCGCCAGGACCCGTTACTGCGGCGCAGTATCGTCTTTGTGCTGACCACCTCGGATCGGGAAGAGGATAAGCTGGCCGCGTATGACGCTCAGGTGGCCGGCTATCTGGTCAAAGCCAGAGCGGGCGAAGATTTCACGCGGGTGACCGACTTGTTGGAGCGCTATTGGAATACAGTGGAATTTCCGCCAGAGGGCACTTTATGAGTGATAAAAAGCGCGTCGTCCTGCTAATCGAAGATGATGAGGTGGATCGGGAGGCGATTCACCGGCTGTTGGATGACATTTACGATGTCCAGACCGCCGAAATGGGGTATGTCGGTCTGGAACTGGCCCGCAAGAACAAGCCGGACGCGATCCTGCTCGATTACCGGCTGCCGGATGTGGACGGCCTGGAGGTGTTGACCCCGCTTCTGGCGATGGGCTTCCCCGTTATTATCTCCACGGTCGAAGAGTCGCCGGAAATCATCATCGAGACGATGAAGGCCGGGGCGCATGATTATCTGGTCAAGCGACAGATGACGACCCTATCGCTCGATCAGATTATCAACCAGGCCATTGAAAAGGCACGCCTCCAGCGGGAGCTAGAGGCCAGACAGCGGCAGGTGGCCGAGCAAGCGGAGAGGCTAGAGCAGCAAAATGAAAAAATTCGGGAACTGGCCTCGGCTTTGACCCTGGCCGAGCAGCAGGAGCGGCGGCGTATCTCCCAGACGCTCCACGACAACGTGCAGCAAATTCTGCACGGCCTCCACGTCCGCATGCTTCTGCTCTCCTCCGATTTATCGCCCCAACAACGGGATGGAGTACAGGAACATATCGAAGAGATGGAGAATCTGGTCGACCAGGCGTTGGAGATCGTGCGGACGCTGTCGGTCGATCTCAGTCCGCCCTTGCTGAAAGGGGAGGGGCTGGACGTGGCTCTGGAGTGGCTGGCCGGCCAGATGACCCGGCGCCACGGTTTGGATATCGATCTCAATGTGGAGGTTGAATGTTACATTGGGGATGATAATCTGCGGGTGTTGCTCTTCCAGATGACGCGGGAACTTCTGTTCAACGTGGTCAAGCATGCCGATGTCGAGCGGGCCAGGCTGGATTGCTTCCGGCGGGGTGACGATTTGATTGTCGGGGTCATCGATGAAGGGGTCGGCTTCGAGGCGGCGGCGTTAGCGACGACGGATGATCGGCAAGGCTTTGGTTTATATAGCATCCGCGAGCGCCTGCATCTGTTTGGCGGGCGGTTGCAGATCGAATCCATCCCCGGCGATGGAACGCAAGCCACGATCATCGTGCCGCTGGAACGAATTGGGGTTTCGATGGATGAGGTGGATTGTTAAGGAATAGGACTGAGGCAGCGATGACATACAAAATATTTGTTGTCGAAGATCATCCGGCGATGCAGCAGGCTTATGCCGATTTGATCGAGCGGGAGGCTGATTGGGTGGTGTGCGGCACAGCGACCTCGGGCCGAGAGGCGCTGGAGAAGATGGCCACCGCCAGGCCCGATTTGGCCCTGATCGACATTTCGCTAGACGAAATGAACGGCCTCGAGTTGATCGAACGGATTCGGGAAAGATGGCCGGCGATGTTGACCTTGATTGTCTCCGGGCACGATGAAGCCTTCTACGCCCGCAAGGCGCTGAAGGCCGGGGCGCGGGGGTATGTGATGAAACGGCGTGCCCGCTCCATCGACCGGGCGATTAAGCAGGTGTTGGCCGGGGAGATTTACCTGAGCGAGGCCATGCGGCAGAAGTTGGGACAGGGGGATGGTCAATAACGCCTCCGAGCATTATGGAGGAAGTCCCGTCCTCCCCCTCAACCGGGCAAGGCTAAAATAGCCCACTATTTTCCCCAAATCTCCTTCAAGTGGGTGTAGCGAAACCGGCTCGCTTCCGGTATCATGAAACCGCTTTGCTCAGCTACCCCCGAATCGGGCTATAATCACTACTAGAAAAATCAAGCCACCCAAGAGGGCAAAATAGGCGCTGAACACCAGCAGTAGAGCGACACTCCAGACAAGCTGTTTAAGGGGCCGGGGCCAGCCGTGCAGCGGCGGAACATCAAGGCAGAACAGCCGAGGTTTGGTGGGCAGATCCATAAGGTAGATGCCTTTCCGGGTGCTATGTTCACTCCTCCACAATGAGGACGCAATATAGACGCGATTTCGGACGATATAATCAGTTTACATAATTAAACCGATGGTATCGCCGGAGCATCGTGACCAGGTTCGGTGGCGAACCATTAAGACACGAGCTGAATTTTATACGTTATGTTTTGGGAATATGGTAACGCTGACTATTTTACCAAATTTGAGCCGATTTGTCTGTAGGGGAATCTCGAATGTCTCCGTGGATTTTTAGTACTATAAGTCCCTATTCAGGCCAAGCCCGTCAGGTTTCCGCCGGTAACATTGAAAGCCCCAACTATTCTGTGGGGCATCGGCGTTCAGCCAAAAGCACTTTTGAAAAGCTGACAGGTCTCGATGGTCCCCTCAGACTGAAAAGGATCCTTTTGTGACGAATGAAGAAAAAGAGACAACGAACCAAACGCCTGTAGCCGAGACTGCCCCGGAGCCGCTTACGCCGGAGAAAGAAGCGTCGCTGGCTGTGCATCTGATCGAAGCGCAGGAGGAGGAGCGGCAACGTGTGGCCCGGCTGTTGCACGATGAGATTGGCCAAAATTTGACGGCGTTGGGCTTCAATTTGGATTTTGTTGAGAGCCAACTGCCGGAATCCGTGGCTTCGGTCACCCTCCTCCGGGAGCGGCTGGAGAAAGCTCAGCGTCTCGTCGAGAAAACCACCGACCAAATTCGAGAGGTGATCGTTGACCTGCGTCCGCCAATGCTGAATGAGTACGGGCTGGTCGAGGCCCTGGAATGGTACGTCCAACATTTGACAACGCAGACCGATTTGACTATTATTTTTGAGACGGACAATCCCACACTCCGTTTAGAGCCACGTGTCGAAAATGTGTTGTTTCGAATTATACAAGAAGCGTTGACGAACACTATCGAACACGCCCAAGCAACGCAAGCGAAAATCTCGCTGACAACGTCTCCATTGATGACCCGCTTCATTATCGCCGACGACGGCCTCGGCTTTGACTCAAAGCAGCAAATCGCCTCGGCCAGGAGCGGGGTAGGGTTGTTTCTGATGAAACAGCGGGCCGCATCTATTCAGGCCCGCTGCTCAATCAAAAGTGAACACACTAAAGGTACGCAGGTAATTATCGAAATGCCCTATGAAAATCAACATTCTGTTGGCTGACGACCATCCCCTCGTTCGGGATGGCTTACGACTGGTACTGGAAACTCACTCAGATTTGGCGATCATCGCGGAAGTGGACAATGGACGGGCGGCTGTCCGGGAAGCTAAGACCCACTGTCCCGATGTGGTCATCATGGACATCACTATGCCGGAATTGAACGGCATCGAGGCCACCCGTCAAATTCGGGAAGGGTGTCCCAACAGCCGGGTCATTGTGTTGTCTATCCACGCCTCGACCAAACACATACTGTGGGCGCTGCAAGCCGGAGCTGCCGGCTATCTGCTAAAAGGCTCGGCCAGCAGTGAGGTGGTCAAGGCTATCCGCACAGTTTATTCCGGCGGACGCTACCTCAGCCCGAAGATTTCAGAACAGGTCGGTGAGGATGAACTGCGTCGTCTGGAAAGCGCAGAAGTTGATAACCCCATCGTCCTTCTCAGTCCCCGCGAGCGGGAGGTGTTGCAAATGGTTGTCGAGGGCAAATCCAGCCCTGAGATTGCCGAGACCCTCCATCTTTCCCCCAAAACCGTAGAGACCTACCGCTACCGGTTGATGCAAAAGCTGAACATCAACGATGTCCCCGGTTTGGTCAAGTTTGCCATTCAAAATGGCCTGACCCCCCTCGATTAAACGGCCATAGCCGAAAAGTCCTGATTGTCTAACATCCCTTACATACAAAAAAATAATTTGTTGTATCATGATAGTCAAGGTTACCTAGCCTAAAATCTTTATAGGGCAGATAACCGTTTGAAGTCAGAGTAACGTTTTTGTCTCGGTGACCAATTTCGGTTCCTTCATTCCGCCGGATGAGCGACAGAAAATTTTTACCAAAACATACCGGCGCGATGGGCACGCTCAGCCCGGTCAAGGATTAGGGCTGTATATCGCCCGGTGCCTGGTGGAGCGGCAAGGGGGCCGCCTCGATGTCGATAGCCAACTGCACAATGGCACGACTTTTTGGTTTACCCTGCCTATGGTGGAGTCATAAGCGCGGCTCCAATCAACCAGATGCATTGAGTAAAGGGGGCAATTTGTGTTAAAGATGATAAATCAACAAACATATACAAAGTTAAAAAATAAAACTAACGGGCACAAGAGCGCCAACGGTGCTGATAATCGTTCGCGGCAGTTGGCCGCTCTACTGGAGGTCTCGCGGCACGTCGTCTCTCTGGATACGGAGCCGCTGCTGGGGCTGATTCTCGACCAGTTGAAACAGGTGGTCGATTATCAGAGTGGGGCGATTGTGGCCCTGGATGAGGATCAGCTCACGGTGACGGCGGTGCGGGGGGTCACCCTGGATCAATCGGCATTGGCCTGGCAGATTAGCATCGACCATTTTGAGGTTCGGCGGCGAGTTATCGAGCGGCAAACACCGATTATCATCGCTGATATCTGGGCAGACAATGATAAGGCCACTATCTTTCGGAACACTGTTGGCCCGCAGTTGAAAAAGACGTTTGGCCACAGCCGTTCCTGGATGGGCATTCCGCTCATCGTTAAAAATCAATTTGTGGGGCTACTCTCTCTGTTTCACGAGACCACAGCTTACTTTGGGCCGGAGGATGCCGAGCGGGCCCTGGTCTTTGCCCATCAGGTGGCCGTGGCCCTGGAGAATGACCGGCTCTACCAGCAGGTTAGCCATCTGGCCACCCTTCAGGAACGGGATCGCCTGGCCCGCGAAATGCATGACGAGTTGGCCCAGGCCATCGGCTTCATCAACATCAAAGCCTCGATCATCGAGGCGGCTATCGACCAGGAAAATTTGGGCGAAGCCAAGATGCACCTGCGGGAACTCAAAGAAATTGCCAAAGAGACCTACACCGACATCCGCGAGGATATTTTTAGCCTGCGGACGAAGGTTAAAACCGGCGACTGCTTCTTGGAGCGGCTGCGGGATTATCTGGAAGAGTATCAATCGTATCATCAGGTCAATGTTGATCTGGTCATCGCCAACGACAGTCTGGCCGATTTTTCAGCCGATGTGGGCAACCAACTGCTCCGCATTATTCAGGAGGCCCTGAGCAACGTCCGCAAACACGCCCAGGCCAACCGGGCGGCCATCTGCTTTCAGAAAGCGGGCGACCAGGTTCGGATTACCGTCCAGGACAACGGCCAGGGCTTCGACCCGATCCAGTTGTCGGGGGGCAACGGTGTCAGCTTCGGCCTCCAGATTATGCGGGAGCGAGCCGCCTGCGTCGGCGGCCAGGTCGAGATCGACACCGCACCGGGCCAGGGCACAACATTACAAATTCAGCTACCCTACCAGGCTTGAGTGACCCCAAAAGTAACCCAAAAAATAAAAACAGCCCACGAGCGGCCCTTTCGGCTACGCTCAAAGCAGGCTGTG
>CAZWZZ010000408.1:0-6052 GCA_964638395.1 uncultured Caldilineaceae bacterium | reverse complement strand
CCAGAAATTCCCCCCGCTGGGGGGCTAGGGGGGCGAATGTGACATTGTCGAACTAAGTAGTGGCTCAACGTTGTATTTAGATGTTTGAAGTGATAGGGGTGATGATCTGGTTGTCGCCCCTATCACAAAATCAATGAAGATAGAAAGGAGGCAGAAATGGCCGAGCAGTCTAATGGAAAAACGGCGACTGCTAAAAAGGGATATCAGGAACTCATCGCATTCACCCCGGCTCGAAGTGAGCGGTATGTCCAGGGTTTGATTCGGGGGCTGCGGGAGCAGGCAATCCAGGCCGGTTACGCCATCACCATTCTCGAAAACGAGTTCGACCAGGCCCAACAAGATGAGCAGGTCCGCGAGCAGATTGACAGCGAGGCGCATCCCAATATGTGGATTTGGTGGCCGGTCGATAGCTCGGCAGCTATGGACTCATTGAAGGCTCTCCATGCGACCGGCATCCCTATTTTACAGATCAATCAGTTACCAACGGAGGAGGCCAAGAAATTTGTGGCCGCTTACGCCGGGCCGGATGATACCTTACGTGCCCGGAACGCGGCCCTGATGATGGTCGAAGCGCAACAAGCCGCCCTAACCGAAGGTAAAACGTTGTCGGGCCAGGGTGGTCACGCCATCGCGGTCACTTACCCCACTAACTACGGCGGATATTCGCTTTGTATGCAGGCTTTCAAAGAGGGTATAGCCGATAGTGGGATTCAGGTTATCCGTGAGGCAAACGCAGGGTTTGGTCAGGAAGACGGCTACACCCGTACCGCCGCGCTTATCCCTCAAATCCGCGATCAAGGGATTGATTTTGTTTATGGGATGGATGATGCTTTGCTGCGCGGAGCTATCAAGGCTCTTGAAGAAGCGGGCTTTACCGTCGGCCAGGATGTCATCGCCGTCGGGACGGTCGGCAACGGCGACAAGCGGTTGTTGACCAACGGTAAACAGTATGGCACGACGCTGCAAGCCCCGCTCTTGGAGGGGCAGTTGGCCGTTCAGGTCGCCGACGAGTACCTGACTAATGGTAAAGTGCAGAATTTTTTGAACTTCACCCCCAACCCGGCTATTCGCCATACGGAAATTCAGGGGTTCACCCTCAAAGGGTATGATGGCGTAACCTACACCATCGATGAACTGGCCGCCTGGGACGTCGGGGAGGATGTCGTCCGTGATGATGAAGCGGATCTTTGGCTCAGTATGCGGGCTATCCGCCGGAATTTCGGGGCCATCGAAGCCCTCAAGGGGGTCAGCTTTGAGCTGAAGGGGGGCGAAGTGATGGCCCTGGTCGGTGAGAATGGGGCCGGGAAATCCACCCTGGTCAAAATTATCAGCGGCTTTGATCCGGGCTACACCGGCACTATCGAGGTGAATGGCGAAGCTGTCACCCTTGACTCGCCGGCCAAAGCCGAGTCGCTGGGCATTGCCATTGCCCAACAGGAATTGAGCCTCATCCCGACGATGACGGTGGCCGAGAATATCTTTCTGGGCGATGTCAACGTGCAAACCTGGGACAGTATCAACAGCATGGCCAAAAGAGCCACGCCCCATCTGGAAACCGTGGGCCTGGGGCATCTTGATCCGACCACACGGGTAGACCGCCTCTCGGTGGGTGAGCAACACCTGGTGGAGATTGCCCGGCTGATTGCCCGTGATGCCCGCATCCTGATTTTGGATGAGCCGACAGCAGCCTTAGGCGAGGCGGAGAGCCGGCGTGTTCTGGATCGGGTCAAAGACCTGGGCAAGGCCGGTAAATCGGTCATTTATGTCAGCCACCGGCTGGACGAAATATTTGAAATTTGTGACCGGGTCACTGTCTTACGGGATGGCCGTAGCCAGGAAGCGGTCGATATTTCGACGCTGAACGTTGACACCTTGATCGAGCGTATGTTGGGTCGGCTGCTCGGCGATATGTTTCCGGGCCGGCCGGACATTGTCGGTGAGCAAGAGCCTGTCTTGGAAGTGGAAAACTTATGGGCCGATGGCCTGGTCGAGCCGGTCAATTTGACCGTGCGGGCCGGGGAGATTCTCGGATTGGCCGGACAGCTTGGTAGTGGCAGTAGCTATCTGCTGGCAGCGATGGCCGGGGCGCGAAAAACGCGGGGCGGCAAGCTGAAGATTGGCGGTAAAACATTTCTGCCCAAAAACCCGGGGCAGGCCATCCGTAACCGGATTGCCTACTGTTCCTCAGATCGTAAAAAGGATGGCCTCTATCTGGAGTTGCCGATTTTCCAAAACTTCTCTGCCCCGGCTCTGGAGCGGGTGACCCAGTTGGGCTGGCTCTTAAGAGGGAAAGAACTGGACTTATCTCGTAATCTGGCCCAAGATTTTGCCTTAGATGTTGGTCGCGTTTCATATGATGCCCAGACGCTGAGCGGCGGGAATCAGCAGAAGGTGGCCGTCGGTAAATGGATGTCTATCCAGCCTAAAGTGGTTCTGATCGACGAGCCAACGCGGGGGGTCGATGTCGGGGCCAGGGCCGAAATTTACGAGCGCCTGCGAGAGATGGCGAACGCGGGGGTGGCGGTCGTTTTTGCCTCAACCGATCTCCAGGAAGTGACCTACTTGCCCGACCGGATCGTCACCTTTTACCGGGGCCAAGTGATCGAAACGCTCCAAGGAAAAGGCGTTGACACAAACAATTTACTGCGGCTTATTACCCATCCCTACGGCGAACGAGAGGAGGCCTTAGTATGAGTACGATTACCGCCAAAGAAGAACAACATCCGCCAAAAACAGGATTTAATTTGGGACAGTGGCTCGGCGGCACGACATCGCCCTTAGCGGTGGGCATCGTGGTCGTAGTGGCGATCTTACTGGTGTACGGCGCTCTGACCACGCCAAACTTTCTGTCCGTCTTTAACATCAAGGTCATCCTCCGGCTCGCAGCATTTGTCGGGATTTTTGCGATTGGCCTGACCTTTGTGACCATTTCCGGCAACTTCTTCCTGCTTTCTTTGGAAGAAACAGCGGGCCTGGCCGCCGTGGCCTTTGCCACGCTGATTGCCGCCGGCTGGGGCTTGATTCCGGCGATTATCGGCACATTGGTCATTGCCGGGATCACGGGCCTCATTCAGGGGATCATCGTGGGCATGGGAGGCAATCCGATTATCGTTACGCTGGGGGCGGCCGGCATTATTTTTGGGATAGCTTCCTGGTACAGCGATAACTCAGTCATCCTGATGACCCGCCCCCACCCGGCCGAATGGATGGGAACCGGACAGGTTCTGACCGTCCCCAACGTGACCTGGGGCTTCCTTATCCTGGCCGTCCTGGCCGAGATTGTGCTGCGGTATACCAGTTTTGGCCGCAGCACCTATCTGGTCGGGGCCAGTAAAGACACGGCCCACGCCACCGGATACAACACCTTTATGAAAGCCATACAAGTTTTCATCCTGGCCTCGGCCACAGCCGCCTTTGTCGGCATTCTCTTCGCCGCCCAAATTTCGCAGGGGCAAGCCAGTCTCTTCTCGGCCAACTTTGGTTCGAGCGGCTCGCTGACCATCAGCGCCATCGCCGCCGTTATGGTCGGCGGGACGGCCATCTTTGGGGGGCGCGGCTCAATACTACGCACCGTATTGGGGGCCGTCTTCATCGCCCTGGTCGATAATATGTTGGTCCTGCGGGGTTTTGAGAGTGGGCCGCGCATTCTATTCACCGGTTTTATCGTGGTGTTCAGCGTTAGTGTCTATGCTATCTTGGAGAAGGAAACCCGATGAGTGTAAAAACGAAACAACAAAGTGGACTAATTGAACGCTTGCAAGAGCAACTCTTGCTGAATCCCCAATTTGTCTTCACCATCATCTTGGCCATCATTGTCTGGGGATTTTTTGCAGGGACTGAGGAAAACTATGCCTCATTTAGAAATCTCTTTGCCACCGTAGAAGGCTTCGCCGTGTTGGGCCTGGTCACGCTGGGCTTAACCGTGACCATCATTGCCGGTGAAATCGACCTGTCGGTCGGCTCGATGGCCGCCTTGGTCGGCGTGATCGTGGTCAGGTTGAATGACCCCATCGGGGCGGTCCCGGCCCTGATTGTGGGCCTGGCCGTTGGCGCTTTCCTGGGGGCGTTGCAAGGGTATCTCATTCAGTGGCTACGCATCAGCGCCATTGTTTTCACCATTGGTACGTTGATGCTCCTACGCGGTGTGTCACTTTTGGCCGCCAGCGAACAGACGGTCGTCCTGAGAGAATTTGGGTTCAGCGATTTTCTCAAATCGCAATGGTGGATTTTCTCTCCGGCCAGCATTATGACCATCATTGTCTTTATCATCGTCGGCGTGTTCCTGAAATATCATAAATGGGGCCGGGAAATTTATGCCATTGGCGGGGCGCGTAAGGAAGCGCTGTCCGCCGGTATCTCGCTGACGCGACCGATTGTGATCGCCTTCCTGATCTCCGGCTTCTGCGCCGGTATGGCCGGGGCCATCGTCGGCCTGCGTAGCGGATCGGCCCAACCGCTGGGTCTCCAGGCGTTGCTGCTGACCGGAACCACGGCGGCCTTCGCCGGCGGCGTCAGTATTCAGGGCGGGAAAGGCTCCGCCATCGGAGCGGTGTTGGGCACGTTTTTAATCCGTTTCCTGGAGACCGGGCTTAACTTCCGGGCAACGCCGGCCTTCATCGCCAACATCATCCTGGGAACCCTACTTATAGTCGTTATTTTCGTCGAGTTGGCCGCCGTCGCTGTTGACCGGTATCAAACCCGTAAGGCGTTGCTAAACGCCACCGACGAAAGGAGGGAGACCTTGCGCTCGATTGCCTCGAGCGGCGGCGGTTAGCGGGCTGTGAACCTGCTCGTCCGTGGAGATGTCTTCCGAAATCCCGTTTGCCCGCCCCCCGCTCGGCGATGAACCCTTCGACAAGCTCAGGACAGGCTCGCCGAGCTATCGAACAGCACCCCATCAATGGGGTTTTAGTGACAAGCCGGATTGATCCGGCGCTGCCGAAGGGGTAGCCCGGAGCATTTATGTCCGGGCAGGGTTGGTCAAGAGGCGCGGTCGTTTGCAAACTTGACCGGTCGCTAGATCAATGAGTTGTTTTGTTTTAATAATCAAACCGACCGTATCGCAGAGCATTGGAGCTAGTTAAAGGGGGTGATTGAAAATAAATTCGCGCTTTTGACCGGGTAATTTGGTTATTAGGGATTGAATTACCAATTACTTATGTACCAATTACCACCACTCAACGTGAGAAAATTATTTAATTCCTGTTCCGTATACAACCAACAAAATCTATTAATTAAAGTAAAGGAGCGTAACAATGGATAGAGAACGTTTAAAAGGAAAAAATATTTTGATTACCGGCGCCGCCCAAGGGATGGGGGCCACAAACGCCGAATTTTTTGCGGCCCAGGGAGCCAATGTTTGTCTGGGTGATCTTAATCTCGAGATGGCCCAGGAAGTGGCCGAGCGTATTAACGCCGGTGACAATGGGCGGGCCATCGCCGTAAAAATGAACGTCACCAGCCGTGAGGATAATGCCAACGCCGTGGCCGCCACGGTCGAGGCCTTTGGCTCGATCAATGTGGCCATGTTCAATGCCGGCGTTAACAAGCCCAAAATGTTTCTCGATATCGACGAAGCAAATTGGGATATGATCATGAATATCAACGCCAAGGGTATGCTTTTTGGTATGCAAGAAGCGGCCAAGCAGTTTATCGCCCAGGGCGCGGAAAATGGGCCTTATAAGATCATCAATGTCGGGTCGGTGGTATCCCGAACCGTGTTTTTGGATGTGATTCCCTATTCCTGTTCAAAATATGCGGTCCTGGCCCTGATTATCGGTGGGGCCAAGGCCCTGGTTGACCAAAACATTACCGTCAACGGCTTTGCCCCCGGCGTGGTCCGCACGGAGCTGTGGGAGCAGTTAGACAAAGATCTGGTAGAAATTGGCATGTTCGAAAAAGAAGGCCAGTCTATGGATAGCATCGCCGAAAACATGATCACCATGAAACGGTATTCGTATCCAGATGATATTAAAGGGACGGCGGCCTTCCTGGCCAGCTCTGAAAGCGATTATATGACCGGCCAGCTCATCCATATTGATGGCGGGATGAT
>CAZWZZ010000407.1:0-6066 GCA_964638395.1 uncultured Caldilineaceae bacterium | reverse complement strand
GTTGATTATCTACGGCTATAAATTCCGTCCTCGCATGACGCCCAGAGCCGCGTAGAGCGATTTTGTCAGGGGTCACTCCCTTTTTGTTTGTGCTAATGACGGGTGACCCCTGACGATCAACTCCATACCCATCCCAATTATAGTCTGACTTGGACAACCTGTAAATTATCTCATCGTCCCTGGCCGATTTCCCCCGAAACCATCCCCTTGCGGATTTCCCGGCCCGGTGCTACAATTTCTGATGCCTTAAATTTTTGGGATAAGGATCAGCGACCTGGTATGGACACCCATCCGGCCGAATTAGCCGACATCAACCACTGCTACCAGATGAATATGACCTACACCACCGACTACGTCTGGCAGATGCGGACCCGCGAGAATGAGCGTACCATCGACGTTCATTTCGACACCGTTCGTCTGCCCCGCCCCATGCGGGTGGCCTATCCCCGCGCCCCGGATGAACTGCTCGATCATTGGCAGCAGGAAGGCTGTTTTCTGATCGCCCGTAACCGCCGGGATGAGCGGCTTGGCTTCATCGACGCCCGGCCCCAACCGTGGCACAAAACGCTGTGGGTGGCTAATCTGGTCGTCGAGCCGGAGCAGCGGCGGCAAGGCGTGGCTACGATGTTGCTCAAAGCGGCCCAACAGTGGGCGGCCCGCCACGATTTGGCCCAGGTGATGCTCGAACTACAAACCAAAAACTATCCGGCCATTGCCTTTGCCCAGAAGCATGGCTTTCATTTCTGTGGTTACAACGAGCGTTACTACCCCAATGGCGACATCGCCCTCTTCTTTTCCCGCTCGCTCTAACCCGACGGCCCACGGTAGCTTTGCCGAATCTCAAATAGCTCACGGATTGTCACAGACAAACACAGGTTTTATATATTTTATCTGTGCCAATCTGTGCCAATCGGTGGGCCGTTTCGTTTTATGTGACCTTTAATGTGATCTTATCGAAATACTGTTTGAATTTCTAACGTCTGATGGAGATATTGTTTAACGATCCCACGAACCTCCTGGCTAGCCTCAACCAAATTTTGTCGGCGGCGATCATCATTCTGGCCTTCGCCCTGTGCGCCTATCTGTTGATCTATAACTTTGGCAACGGTGTGGCTCAGGCTTTTGCCGCCTTGCTGGCTTGTGTTTGTTTTACTTACGTGGGCGATGTGGCGCTGCTCAACGTGGCTGATGTGGAGGGGGCCATACCCTGGCTCAAATTCCAATGGATCGGCATTGCCTTTATCCCGGCCGCCTACCTCCATTTCGCCGATGCCCTACTGCGGATGACCAACGCCCTCTCCTCCCGGCGGCGTTTTACCGTCGGTGTAGCCTATTTCTACGGCTTCATCCTGCTCATCCTGGCCGTCCGCACCGATCATCTCGTGCGAGACCCCTTCTACGCGCCGGGCGTGACCCAATTCCAGGCCGGCCCCTTTTTCTGGGTCTTCGCCACCTATTTCTATACCACCCTGACCTGGGGAGTTTACAAAATCTACCGCGCCCGCGCCCGCTGTCTGACCTCTGTTTCGCGCCGCCGGATGACCTATCTGGGGATATCTTTCGCTGCGCCTGCGTTGGGCGTCTTTCCCTATATGCTCATCGCCGGTTCGGCCAACACCCTACCGCCGCTGCTGCTGCTGACCACGGTGCTGCTGGTCAACATCGGCATCACCGTGATGATTATTGTGATGGCTTACAGCGTGGCCTTTTTCGGTGCCCTGCCGCCTGATCGAGTGGTTAAACATAATCTGGTTCACTTTCTGCTGCGTGGCCCGCTCGTCGCGGCGCTGGTTATCTTTATTATGATTGCCCTGCCGGAGCAAGAACGGATTTTGGGCCTGCCCCGCGAAATTATGCTGGCTACCTCCATCGTCGGCGTCATCGTTCTCTCCCAACTGCTGGTCAACCTGGCCAAGCCCCTCATCGACGGCTTGATTTTCCACGAGGATCGCCAGGAAATCGCCTGGATCAGCGAACTGGACCGCCGTTTGTTGACCACTACCGATCTTCAGCAGGCCCTCGAAAATGTATTGACCACGTTGTGTGAAGTGTTGCGGATCGAAACCGGCTTCATCTACAACCTGAGCGCCCGCCAAGGCCCCCGGTTGGAGACCTTCGTCGGAGAACTGGAAAGGGCGGAAGTGGCTATTGCGGACATCGACGTGACCCACCTGATCGAGCAGAAAAATGGCAGCGACGGCTACACCTTCGTGACCCAGAATGATTTCTGGTTCATCCTCCTCCGCAACAAAGCCCGTGATCGCTCTCTGGGGCTGTTGGGCCTGGAGGCGCGGGCCGCAGAGTATGACCTGACGCCGGAAGAGGAGAAAGCGGCGGCGACGCTCATCGAACACGCCGAGCTGGCCTTGCAGGATCGCAAGCTCCAGCGGGAAGTGTTTGAGGCCCTGCAAAAAATCATTCCCGAAATCGAGCGGGTGCAGCGCCTGCGGAGCGCCGTGCGGTATACCGGCTCGCCCAGCCTAACGGCCCTAACTCAAAGCCCCATCCACCAACAAGATTTTCCACAGATGGTCCGGGATGCCCTGACCCACTACTGGGGTGGCCCAAAATTAACCAACAGTCCCCTGCTGGGGCTGCGCGTCGTAGAAGAAGCTCTGGATGAAAACAGCGGCAATGCCGTCCAGGCCCTCCGCGCCGTTCTGACCGAGGCCATCGAAATCCAACGGCCCGAAGGCCAGCGCCATATGACCACCGCCGAGTGGCTGATGTATAATATTCTCGATCTCAAATTCGTCCAGGGGCTTCGTGTGCGGGACATCGCCCACCGCCTGGCTATGAGCGAGTCGGATCTCTATCGCAAGCAAAAGTTGGCCATCGAAGAGGTGGCCCGCACCCTACGGGAGATGGAGAACCAGCACGAACCGGCCCGTTCGATCACAGTGCCGCCCGCCTCTTTTGAAAATTAGCAGAGCGCAGCACCCTGAGTAAGCCGAGACAGGAGGCTGTATCGAAGGATGCTGCGCTCTACCGAAAATTAACTTCCGCAAGCTAAACTATGCCCGAATGGGAAATTATCATTGATGACGAAGAGCGCCGCCCCCCCCGGTCGGTCCCGACCGAGCCACCGGAGCCTGTCCCCTCCCGCTCAAAATGGCTGTGGCTCGGTCTGATCGCAGCCGTTCTGGTCGGAATCGGCCTCTTGGCAATCCGGGAACAGCGCCGAGCCGGGCAGAGCGCCATACGCCGGGATTTGTCCGCCCTCATCGTTGAAGAGGAAACGGTGCGGCTGCAAGGCCAGCCTGAGCGGGCCGCCGATTTTGCTATCGCCAACGCCCCACCCGCCTGGGCAGAAGCCTACCGCCGCACCTTTACCCCCGACCCTCCCGCTCAAACTCCGGAGATTGCCGTTGAAATCGAAAATCTCGACTTCGACGGAACCTGCGCGGTGGTCGATGTCACTATCGACGGCCTGGCCCAGGTCCGCGCCTACTGCTTGCAGGCCACCCAGTGGCGACGAGCGCCCGTCCTCGCCGCGGCCTGGAGCGAGTGGCAAACAGTGACCGTCAGGCCGGGTCTCCGGATTCGCTTCGCCGCCCGCGACCAAGAGTTGGCCCAAACGTTGGCCGCCGACGCAGCGAAACTTTTGGATCACGTCGAGGCGTATTGGCCGGATGAGACCGATACGAAAATCTTAATTGAACCTCACGATTTGCGGCCCCCTCTCATCGCCAGCGAAAAGGGGCGCATCCGCTTGAACTCCCCCCGGCTCCTCCCGCCGGGCGGGCCGCTTTCCCCCTCGGAAGCGGTGCGGCTGGCCTCGGCTGAGGCGCTGCTGCGACAGGTCAGCTCCATCGCCGGCGACCTTTCGGATGATTTGCCCAACCGCAGCCGGTTCAGCCAGACCATCCAGACCGTCATCGCCGCGCATCTGGTATTACCGGCCCCGCCCCCGCTGCCACTGACAGCCACCCTGCAAACGGCTGATGAAGGCCGGGCGGTCATTCACCTGCCCGATCAAACAGCCCCGGTGGCCGTTGATCTGCCCAACCAAATCAGCGCCTCGGACGGCTCGACCATTCCGCCGGGCTGTTTGCCGCCGGGCAGCACCTTGACGCTCGACGGCGAGTGGCGAGAGGTGCGCCGGAGCGTGCGGGCTACGCAGGTCACGGTCAACAGGGTGCGTCCGCTCGACCTGGAGCCAACCGCTGGCGTGGCCTACATTGTCTCCGGGGAGCCGTTCGAGGAGCAAGCAGCCTCGCCGGAGGGGAGGATCTATCCCGGCACCCGCTCCTATCTACAAGCACGCCGGGCGCGGGTGGCGCAGGCGCTGCTGGCAATGGATCAACAAGGCCAGTTGCAGCCGCTCACCCCCTTGAGCGAGACGCTGCGCGTGTTTCCCCTGCCTGCCAGCGACGATCATCCCCATTTTTTATTTCAACGGCGGCTGGCCGGGTGTGAGGGGGAGTGGCTGATCCATTACGAACCGCCCCACGGCGTGCGAGGCCATTGGCTGGCCCCGGACGCTCGCTGGGTGTGGCGCAGTGATCTCAAGAAGCCCCTCTTTTTCGAGCGGCGGGCGGATAACCCCGGCGACAACATTTACCAGGCCACCGGAACCTTCACCGCCGAGTTGATCGGACGCTCTAACGCTTCGATGTTCTTTTTGGGCTGGCATCTCGACTGGGGGCAACTGATCGCCACCAATGCCTGGTTTGGGGAGATGTACCTCGGCCCGCTGGCGTGGGCCACCGGCTACATCGACCGCTCGGCCCATCCCAGCTATCGCCCGCTGCGGGAAGCCCGCCTCAGCCCGGACGGACGCTGGATGGCCCATTTGGGTGGCTTGAAAAATATGCTCGGCCCCGCCGACCGGCTGGATGTGCTGGATTTGGAGCGGGGCACAGAGATGACTCTGCTTGAGGTCGAGGCCGGGCAGGGCGTGGGAGCGGCGATCTGGTCGCTCGATGTCGGGGAACCGGCCCGGCTGGCCCTGTTGAGTGGGCCGATCAATAATAACAACAATAACAATAATGAAGACGGCAATGATTTTGTGCCGCTGCGTCTGCTAGTACTCTCGCCGGACAGCCCCGGCGAGGTGACGGTGGTCGCGGAAGCAACTGCCGGGGAGCAGTTGACCACGCCCGTTTTCTGCGCCGATGGTTCGCTGTTGTACCGCAGCCGTCAAGCGGGCCGCTATCGCCTCTACCATCACCACCCTCAGCAGCCCAATCAATCCCCGACCCTTTTGTTGGAGGAAGATCGCTCTTTCTGGCCGTTGGGCTGTTAACTCACGGCTGAAGAGGCCGATCAAATTCGTTACTCTGGTTGCCGCAGTTCCTGGCGGATAAAAAAGGCATACGTCACGCCCAAAATCAGGGCGAAGCTAAACCATTGGATGGCGTAGCCCAGATGGGAGCCTTCATCCAGAGCCAGATTCTCGGCGCTGATTGGCGGTGTCTCGGGATTGGGGTCGGAGGTGGGGGATTGCTCGATGAAGATGGGCAGTAGCGGGTCGGGCAGTTGATCCTGGATGCGCTCGATGTCGATGCGGAACCAGGTCGTCAGGCCGGCCTGGCCGGGTTGGGGCGTGGGGTCGGTCGGCACCAGGAAGCCATCGGGCCGAGCCTGGGAGCGATAGGCGATGCCCTCAACCGTGACTGGGTCTTCCACGTAATAATCCCGCAGATCATCCGGCTCCGGCGCTTGCAGCGGAATCCAGCCCCGGTTGACGAGAACGGCCTGGTCGCTACCGTCGATCTGGAGGGGGACGACCAGATGCACGCCCGGCTGCCCCTCAAGGGGACGGTTGCGGATGACGATGGTCTCTTCATTGTCGTAGGTGCCGCTGACGGAGACCCGACGCCGGTGTAGCGCGTCCGGGTCAACGGCCTGGCCGGTCAAGGCCACGCTCGGCTGGTTCAAACCGGCCAGGATTTCCTCATTGAGCGCCCGCCGCTGCTCCAAGCGGCGGAGTTGCCACAGACCGAAATTGACGAGGATAATGAACACGATTAACACAACAGCATGGCGAATGAGCCATTTGGGAGTCAGTAAACTTTTCATAGGCGGCATTATACTCGTGATTTTTGTAACAGTAAAGTTATT
>CAZWZZ010000406.1:2429-6073 GCA_964638395.1 uncultured Caldilineaceae bacterium | reverse complement strand
GAGGAGTCCACCTGATCCTCCAGGTCCTGGGTCAGATCATTCTCGACGAAATCGGCCAGAGTAGCCCCATCATCCCCGACCGGCTCTTCCAGGCTCAAGGTCTCCTGACCATCTTGGAGCAGCTCGTGGATCTGCTGCGGTTCATCGCCGGTCTGGGCGGCAATCTCTTCCAGTTCGGGCAGCCGGCCCAGCTTCTGGGTCAGTTGGCCCATAACCCGCTTGATCTTGCCCAGATGATCCACCTTGTGGACAGGCAGGCGGATGACGCGGGTCTGGACAGCCACGGCCCGGCTAACGCTCTGCCGGATCCAGTAGCTGGCGTAGGTGCTGAGGCGCACTCCCTTGCCGATGTCAAATTTATCAATGGCTCGGATCAGCCCCAGAACACCCTCCTGGGACAGTTCGGCCAGGCTCAGGCCGTGGCCGGTATATTTATTGGCAATGCTAATCACCAGCCGGCCATTGGCCTGGATCAACTGTCGCCGGGCCGCCGCGCCGAGGTTGGCCTTCTCTTCCAGGGTGCGGTAGGTGTCGTCGCTTAGCGTCGTTTCCTGTTCCAGTTGTTGTCGGGCCTCTTTTCCCTCGACCATGACCTTGATGAGGCGCTTTTCCTCGGCCGGGGAAACTGGCGCGGTTGCAGCCAGGTCGGCAATACTCAATCTGAACAGCGCTTCATCTGGCGCCCACGTTGTTGTCATTATATCATCACCTCACAATTTAGATAATCACCCGCGTTGTCTAAGAATAGTATCATAGTTACGACCGGTAGGGCGATATGACTTTGCTCCTAAACGACACCGTCAGTTCAAAGAGTAGTCAACGAAGGGTAATTTTTGAACTTGCTGATGGGCTGCGTAAGCCTTCAGCATATAAACTAAAATTTTGTCTTCCCGCTCGATGGCCTGCATGGCCCGGGCCACCAGAGGCGTCAACGAGGCAGTGGCCAGCAACTTCTGTTTGTCGTGCAGTGGCCCCTGCATGGCCGTAGCGGCTAGAAAGGCCAGGGCCGTTGGGTCGGTCGGCAGCGTGGCCTCGGACAGGTCCTCGCCGGAGGCTTCGGCCAGATGGTCGATGTACTGCTTGATCATCGGCCGCAATTTTTTGGCCAGGCCGTTGGCCCGGGCCGGGTTATGGCTGCCCTGCACCGGGAACGGGTCTACCCGGCCTACAAAAAAGTCGTCGGCGTCCCGTTCGATGTGTCTGATCTGGAAACGATCCTGGCCGACCGCGATCAGGTTCATGCGCCCATCTTGGAGATGTTCCACCGCCGTAATCTGAGCGGTCGTCCCCACCTCATACATCCCATCGAGCGGAGTAGCGGGTAGGGAGGTGGGCTGGGCATGTTTCGCTTTGGCCAGAACAACGCCAAACGGTTCGCTGTTGCTGATACAGGTTTTTATCATAATTTTGTATCGCTCCTCGAAGATGTGGAGGGGCAGCATCATGCCCGGAAAGAGAACCACATCCAGCGGAAAGAGCGGTAATCGCGTATTATCTGCCAACATTGGTTTACTCCTCAACCCCTAATCATTAACGTTGTACGTATTTTTCCGGCCCGACCTTCATTGATCCCTCTCGGTTCCCCCGAATCGAGGGAGGAGTATTGTTTGACTGTCCCCCTCGGTTCCCCCGTTACGGGGGCGGGTGGGAGGGGATCACGCATCACAGACCTGCTGTATCTTCGAGACGGCCTGTAGTATCGTTGGGCCGAGATAGAGGCCGGTTGTGGCCGCTCGCAACGGCGCGTTTCGGTCGAAGGCGGTCCCGCCGAAGGCAAATATGGGTTGCGCCTGGCCTGGGGCAGTCGCTTCCATTTTTATTGTGGCCAGATCAGTGGCCAACGGGCGGCTCTGGTCGGCCACCGATTGCCCGGCTTGGCCGGTGGCGGCGGAGACACAGACTAACCGGGGCTGCACCGCCTGCACAATCTCCAAAAATTCGGCGGACATACTGTTACGGCCCAGGTAGGTCACTCTAAAGCCGCGCCGTTTCAAGCTAAGGGCTAACAGAGTCGAGCCGATTTCGTGATCGTCGTGGGTGGCGCAGGCCAGCAAAACCCGGGGGCCGGTCGGCGGCGGCGTGGCCGCGTTCATCATACAGACAAGTTGAGTATACAGGGTTGTCGTCGTATATTGTTGGGCCAATAGGCTGATCCGGCCTTGCTGCCATTGGGCCTCGAACTGCCGGATCAAAGCCGGAAAAATCTTCAGGGCCAATATCTCGGCGGAAATCGTGGCCAGGGCCTCGTTGATTGTTTTTTCAACAGCGGCACAGTCGAAACTCAACAACTGTTCAGTCAACAACTGCTGGTACGTGACGCTGATACTCTGGGCCGTCTCGCCCGACGTACCGTTGCCGGAGTGGCTCCTGTCACTGACAAAGGTGCCCTTGCCGATCCTGGTATAGGCGAAGCCCTCGTCGATCAACGACTGGAGGGCCCGCCGGGCCGTCATCCGGCTCAAGCTGTGATGTTTGCACAGGTCCCGCTCGGAAGGCAGCTTCTGGTGGGAGAGATAGACGCCCTGTTCGATCTGGTTTTGCAGTAGTTCTTTCAGTTGTAAATAGACCGGTACCGGGTGTTCTTTATCCAGATACATGCCGTTTTGCCTCACGTGGTATATACCAGTGTATACCACCATTGTAACCTATGTTTTCTTTAAAGTCAATACTTTTTTAAGCTACAAATCCGGCAGCGGTTCTAAATTTAGAGCCAGACCTTTTCGATACAGCCTCGTGCTTCAGTTTACTCAGGATGGGATTACGGACTTGATTATGCTACTACTGTACCGAGTCTCAAGGTAACATTTGCAAATTAAAATCAAGTTAAACAGCTCCTCCCCACCAGACCCAGCTAAGCAACTATTTTGAAGGTTTTCCGGGGGGACGGTCACTCTGCATTTGAGGGGGACAGGAGAAAAAGCCACTTTTTTCGCTCTAGCCACGTCACGGTCTTGGCCAGGGCTTTCAACTTATCATTCATCTACATTAGTATTTAGGTTGGATTGGTTCAACTATAACCTTGTGCTATAATAAGATCGACGCATTATGGAACGTAAAAAGGAGGGGTCTATGGCTATCTTAGCCCAGACGGAAATGATACCGCCCCGGGTGTTGGTCGTGGATGATGACCCGGAGGTGGCCAAATCTATAGAAGCGACGCTGCGTAAACAGTACAAGGTTTTTGTGGTCTACAGTGGCATCGAGGCGCTCAAGCAGGCCCGGCAGCATCCTCCGAATCTAATCGTCTTGGATGTGGTCATGCCGGGCATGGATGGGTTGGAGACCTGCCGGCAGCTCCGCATCGACCCCACGCTGGCGGATGTGCCCATTCTTTTCCTGACGGCGCTGGGCCGTCCGGAGGATCGGGTGGCCGGTCTGCGGGCCGGTGGAGATGATTACCTGACAAAACCCTTCAATTTAGAGGAGTTACAGCTTAGAATCAAGGCCATTCTGCGGCGGGTGGGGAAACATTACACCGAACCCAGCCCCACCATTCAAGCCACCGACCTGACGCTCGATAAAAGCAACTACCAGGTCTCGACAAACAACAAAAAGGCCAAACTGACCCCCATCGAGTTTGACTTACTCTACCATCTGATGATGCATCCCCACGAAGTTTTTACCAGCGACCGGCTCTTGCAGGA
>CAZWZZ010000406.1:0-2329 GCA_964638395.1 uncultured Caldilineaceae bacterium | reverse complement strand
GGTGAATCCGTTGGAACAGGGCCTCGAAGCCGTGGGTGGTCAGCGCCAGGTGGGTCAGGGGATCCAGCCAATGGGCATCGACCCCCAGTTGGGCCACGACCACATCCGGCTGGAACCGATCAACCAAGGGCGGCACGATTTCATCAAAAGTCCAAACGAAGGTCTCGTCATCGGTGTAGGGGTAGAGCGGCACGTTGACGCTGTACCCTTCGCCCGGCCCCTCGCCCAATTCCTGGACAAAGCCGGTGCCGGGGAAGATAAAGCGGCCCGACTCGTGGAAGGAGATGGTCAAGACACGATCATCGCTGTAAAAGGCGGCCTGCACGCCATCGCCGTGGTGGGCGTCGATGTCGAT
The DNA here is from genome assembly GCA_964638395.1 of uncultured Caldilineaceae bacterium. Lineage (GTDB taxonomy): Bacteria > Chloroflexota > Anaerolineae > 4572-78 > J111 > CAZWZZ01. Next base: position 1,974 of record CAZWZZ010000406.1, on the reverse strand, counting down.
GTAGACCACCCGCCAGCCGGCGTCGAGCATATGCTGGATGGCGATGGCCCCATCCCCAAAGACGCAGAAGCCGGAAGCAAAATCCCGCCCGGCGTGATGCAGCCCCCCGGCGTAGCTAAAGACCACATCAGCCTCATCCTTTAGCAGCAGCTCCGCCCCGACCAGGGCCGCCCCCACCTTCAGTCCCTCGCTATCATACATACCCTTGAACACCGGGTTGTCGCCGGGGCCGAAGTTGTGGCGCGTGGCGTTCAACCCCCGCTCCCCCTGGCTCAGGCGGCGGACGATGTCGATGTAGGAGGGGCTGTGAAATAGCTGTAACTCCGCCTCGGTCGCGGGCCGGGGGGGAACGATGCGGGTGTGGGGAGCCTCGAAGGCGTCGTAGGCGTGTAGCATCTCCCAGGTATGTTGCAGCCGTTCCGGGCGCAGGGGATGGCCGGGGGGGTGACCGCCGGCCCACAGGGTTTCATCACCGATAAAAGCAGCACGAGTCATAGTCATTCCCTTTCATTAATCCACTTCTTGATACAATACAAAATACCAGGCAGGGTTGAAATCATCGAAGGGCAACACCACCGGGGCGGCGGCGGGTTGGCCCCCATCATCGACCAGTTGCAGCGTCCACGTGCCGCCGGGCGAGTTGAGAACGTGGAGCTTGATGTTGCCCGCTTTGTAATGCATGGCCCCGCTGTTCTCCGTCCAATCCCCGGCGCTGGCACCGCTTTCGATCTGCGTGCCGTCGCTGTGGGTGGCGATGACGCGATAGCCGCTCACCGGCCGGTTATCGTCGTTGGTCACGGCGATGAACACATCCAGATCGGCCTTGCCCGTGGGGAACTCATCCTTTTCGATCAAAGCGAACCCATAGCTGGGGGCCGGAGTGTCGGTCGGGCTGGGCGTCTCGGTCGGTGGCGGGGCCTCGGTCGGGGCGGGCGGGTCGGTGGGCAGGAGCGTCTCGGTCGGTGGCGGGGTCTCGGTCGGAGCGGGCGTGTCCGTTTCGGGCGGCGGCTCCGTGGGGGGCGGCTCCGTGGCGGCGGCCTGCTCCGCCGACTCTAGGGCCGCCACGTCGTCGTCGATCAACAGAGCCACCGTCGGCGAGGGCGAGGCGGCCGGGGTGGCCGTGCCGCGCATCAAGGCCAGCGGCATCAGGGTGGTGATCGGGGCCGCCGTCGGGGGCCGCTCCTCCTCTTGAAAATAGAGCAGCGTCAAGCCGGAGCCGGTCGTCACCAGCACCAGCGTAAAACAGAAGGAGACCGCCACCAGAACGGCCAATGTTGAAAATAGCAGTTTGGCGTAACGTTTCATAGACTCTCTATCGGTCAAAGATAAACAGGGTTCCTAATTTTGCGTATCTTCCGTTTCTTGTCAAATACTCATGGCCCCGTGGCCTCAATCCGTAGTTGCGTAGGAGACGCCTGGATGCCCGTATCGGCATAATCGGGGGCGACGCGCACCAAATTGACCGTCCATTGATAGATGCCGACCTGCCCGTCCACGCCGGGGGCGGCCCGGACGTTGCCGATGCTCAGCTGGTAGCGGTTGGCCCCAAATTGCTGGATGCGTCCGGTCTGGCTATCGGCCACCGCATCGTGAATACCGACCTCGGCCGCGCCGGGCAGCCAGACCCGAACCTCGAAGCTGTAGGTCGGTGGTAGCGGCTCGCCGTTCCACTCCCAGATGAATGTGGTTGGGCCAAAGGTAGGCTGGTTGAGGGAGATGGGGGCGATCAGGGCGATGTTGCCACTGGGGGGCGGAATGGGTGTGGCAGCGGCGGAGACGGTCGGCACGATGAGACTCTGGCCGGCCGGGGTGGGGGTGGGCAGGCCGGGGGCCGGGGTGACGGTGGGGATGACGATGCTTTCGATGCGGAGAACACCTTCCTCATCGACGATGGTCTCGGGGATACCGGCGTTGGGGTCGAAGTTGGTCATAAACTCAGCCGCCAGATCGACTGCCGGGACGAGCAGTTTGTCG
>CAZWZZ010000405.1:0-6074 GCA_964638395.1 uncultured Caldilineaceae bacterium | reverse complement strand
AATCTCCATTGTTTATTCCTTGAAAATAAAAAGTTGTGGTTAGATAAAGATTACAAATTGGAGATTAAACCGCCGTGAGTCGGCGGTCAAATTTTCCCCATCGAGTCACTATCAAGATAACCTTATCGTTGAATCAAAAATTCAGCAAATTCAGGGCTACCACGAAATTTGAGGGGCTATCCAGGCTTCGCGGCCAAAGACGTTACGTTTGCCGTTTTACGCTTTACGGATGGTGGCGATGATTATTTTCTCGGAGCGACGCAAAAGGCGACTACGAAGCAAGCCTCTATTTGAATGTTTATCGGAGAGTGAGTTATAATCGCAAAATATTTAATGTATTGTGATTAAACGGAGGTTTATGGTGACAGAGTATCTGGTTTATGTGGAGACAGTTGGGGATGGAATGAACGCAGCACCGGCGACAGCCCACGTGCCGGGCTTACCGGGCGCGGCTGTCCGGGGCCAAACGGTCGAAGTGGCCAAGGCTCAAATTCGGGAAGCTATCGACAATTATCTGGCCGTTCTGCGGGAAGCGGGGGAGGCGGTGCCGGAAAACATCGCCGCCATTCATCTTGAGTTTGAGGAGAGCGAGGAGACTACCTTTCCGTCCGATTTTACCACCCTGGGCACCCACGAAATCGACACATTGCTGCGTTGGTTGGCCGTTTCGCGGCAGGAGTTAGTCGACCTGGTCAAGGATTTACCCGAAACGGCGTTGGCCTGGCAACCGGCAGCCGAAGCCCCGACTGTCAATGACATCCTGTATCAGATTGCCGAGGCTGATTTGTGGTACACCGACCGGCTCAAGCAGTGGCCGGAAGCGGCGCTTTATCGCCTGGCGGCTGCTCGTGGCGTCGCCCTGGAGCGGCTCCGGGCGTTGGATGATCCCAAATGGAACGCTATCACGCTGCACGACGGGCAGAAGTGGACGCCGCGCAAGGTCATCCGCCGGATGTTAGAGTTCGAGCGGGAGAGTATCGAGCAAATTCGAGCCGTGTTGGCCGAACAGGCGGCTTCATCTGCGGACACACCTTAAAAAAGCCGTGACTTGCGGCGGAAGATAGTGTAAAATATCATTATATCCCGGTCTCAACGGCGAGCCGGGAGCGTCTTACAAATACCGACCCACGAGGGAGACGGTAAACAATGCCTGAACTTAGACAGAATATGGTGACGAAAGAGTGGGTCATCATCTCCACCGAACGGGCCAAACGCCCCGATGACTTCGCCCACCCCGAGGACCAGGCCACCACCGAGGATGGACCGGAGTTTGATGCCGACTGTCCCTTTTGCCCCGGAAACGAAGAGCTTGATCTTGAAGTAGAACGTTGGCCCAACAACGGTGTGTGGCAAACAAGAGTCGTCCATAATAAATACCCGGCCCTGATGAAAGAGGGAGCCCTGAAGCGGGTCTACAACAATGTTCACCGCTGGATTTCGGGGGTGGGGCATCACGAAATTTTGGTTGACCACCCCCAACACAACACAACTTGGGCCTTGATGACGCCCACCGACATCCACGCCGTCCTGGAGTGCTTCTACCGGCGCGGCTGGGGCATTCGGGAAGACCCCCGCGTCGAGCAGATCATCTATTTCAAAAATCACGGCGATCAAGCTGGGGCCTCCTTGAAACATCCCCACTGCCAGATCATTGCCTTGCCGATTGTGCCCAACAGTATCCGCCAGCGGGTGGAAGAAGCCCGCCGCTACTTCGATGACCACGGTCGTTGTGCCTTGCAGGCGATGCTGCACGATGAATTGAAGGATAGCTCACGCATTGTGGCGACCAGCGCCCATTTTGCCGCCTTTGTGCTGTATGCTGCGCCCAGCCCCTTCCACGTGTGGGTGGTACCCTACCAACAGAGCATCAGTTTCCTTTATACTCAGCCCGATCAACTCCTCGATCTGGCCCACATTCTCCACGATGTCCTGCGCCGCCTGTACATTGGCCTGCGCGACCCCAGCTATAACCTCATCATCCGCTCCGCCCCCGTCAAGGAAATCAGCAACGATTATTTACAGTGGTATGTGACGATTGTGCCCCGCCTTAGCCAAACGGCCGGGTTTGAACTGGGGAGCGGCATGTTCATCAACTCCTCCCTGCCCGAAGAAAGCGCCGCCTTTTTGCGTAATTTGGACGTATAAACAATTAAAATAAGCGTTCACCCCCTCCCCAGGCTAGGGGGAGGGGGTGAACGCTTACCAATCAAATAAATCCCTCAATTGCCTAAATCAGGAGATTGGGGCTTGGAGCTTGGAAATTAGAAATTGGAAATTGGAAGACCAAGCGATTGTGGACAAGAATCTCCACCTCTCTAAGCTCCAAGCCCCTGCCCGTGCAATTATGACCTCGCTTTGCGTTCAAAATCCTCTTGCTCTTCTTTTAAGACCACGAATGGTTGACCGGTCGGCGAATGATCGGCGAACAGATCCTTGATTTCTCGGGCGGCCTCAAAGCGGTCGCCGGTGGTCATAATAAAGGTGATCCGTCGCCAGGTATCCGAAACAATCGGCGGCAATTTGTGCTGGAGCGGCCCGATCATCAATTTGTAATACCAATCGCCGGCCCGTTTATGATCCGGTTCTGTGGGAATCAGATCCCGGCGGGTCAACAGTTCGTGCCCCTCCACGCGGGCGTAGTAATGAACAGCCCATTTATCCGGGCCAAAGGCTTTGGCAAAATAAAAAGCCAGCCAGTCGATATTGGGCACATGCCCCGGCGCTCGCTTGGCCGGCAGGCGATACCAGCCCTCCGTTTGCACCCGCTGCCAATCCGCCCGGCTATTCATAATCGCCACCAGCACTCTATCATCAGGATAAATGAGCATCGTTAATCCCCGGCGGCTGACAACGCCTCTTGCTGGGCCACCATTTGAATCTGTTCCCAGAGCGCCTGCACATCGGCCAATTCTGTCGATTCAGCCCCAATCGACAGGCGGACCATCCAGTGGCCGTCCAGCTTGGCCGGGGTGACGTAAAACGCCCCGCTCCGGTTCAGACGATTGGCCCAGGCCAGCGTATGGCGGTCCAGCGCCGCCCCGTCGAGGCCCGGCGGTTTATGCCGGACGCAGACCGTCTGCAACGGAACCGGAGCCAGCCGCTCCCAATCGGGGGCGGCATCGACCTGCGCTGTGAGCCACTGCGCGTTGGCCAGGTCCCGACGCAGGCGAGCCTGCAAGCCGCTGAGGCCCTGCTCGCGGATCAAGCACCACAGCTTCAAGGCGCGGAAGCGTCGCCCCAAGGGGATACCCCAATCGCGGAAATTTTTGGCCTCGTTGTCCGCCGCAGTTTGCAGATAGCTGGGGTTGGTTGACATCACCCGGATCAGATGCTCCGCCCGGCGGGTGTAGTAGAGGGAGCAATCAAAGACTGCGCCGAGCCATTTGTGGGGGTTGAGGACGAGCGAGTCGGCGGCCTCGATGCCCTGCCACATCCAGCGACACTCCGACAAAATCATCGCCGAGCCGGCCATGGCCGTATCGACGTGGAGCCACAGGTTGTGGGCTTGCGTGACCGCCGCGATGGCCTCCAGCGGGTCGAGGGCCGTGGTGGCGGTCGTGCCAATCGTGGCCACGACAGCGCAGGGGGTGCGCCCCTGGGCTACATCCTCCCGGATGGCCTCTTCCAGCCGGTCAACCCGCATCCCGTACCGCGCATCCGTGTCGATGGCCCGCACGTTGGCCCGCCCAAACCCGGCCAGCAGGGCCGCTTTGTCCACCGAGCTATGGCTCTGTCTAGAGGTGTACACCACCAGCGGCAAGGGTTCCGCCTGCAAGCTGCCCCGTGTCTGGCTGTGGTCGGTGACCCATTCGCGGGCGCAGAGCAGGGCCACCAAGCTCGAGGTGGAGGCGGTGTCCTGAATAACTCCCTGCCAGGCCGGGGACAGGCCCAACATTTGCCGCAGCCAATCGGCCATCACCTCCTCCAGCTCGGTCAGGGCCGGGCTGGCCTGCCAATTGAGGCCGATGATGCCCAATCCCGAACTGAGCAGGTCGCCCAGCACCGAGGCCAGGCTGGCATTGGCCGGGAAATAGGCAAAATAGTGGGGGTGACACCAGTGGGTGATGCCCGGCATAAGGATTTGTTCCAAATCGTTGAGGATAGCCTGGAACGTTTCCGGCGACTCCGGCGGCGCGGCGGGTAACTTGGCCCGAATATCACCCGGCTCGACGGTTGACATCACCGGATAGTCAGATACGCCAGCCCGGTAATCGGCGATCCAGTCGATGAGTTGGTGGCCGACGGCGCGAAATTCGTCAGGGGTCATTGGCCTTACTCCTTTCGAGTTCAGGTGGGCCACAGTGTAAAGTAAAAACAGAAATTTGTAAATTCAGGCGGCAAAAACGACCCGACCTCACGCCAACCGTTCGACAAAGGTCGCCCCGGTCTTGGCCCGCACCGCCTCTAGCGTTGCGCCGGGCATCAACTCGGTCAGGGTCAATTGGCCGTCGATGAAGCGGAACAGGGCCAACTCGGTGATGACCATATCGACCGCGTTGGCAGCGGTCAGGGGCAGGGTACATTCCGGCACAATCTTGGCGCTGCCATCCCGGTTGGTGTGGGTCATGGTGATAATCAACCGTTTGGCTCCGGTGGCCAGATCCATCGCCCCGCCGACGCCGAGCAGCGGTTTGCCCGGTACGGCCCAGTTGGCCAGATTGGCCCGCTCATCCACCTGCAAGCCGCCCATAATGGCCACATCGACGTGGCCCCCCCGGATCATAGCAAAGGAGTCGGCGCTGTCGAAATAGCTGCTGCCGGGCAGGGCCGTGACCGGAATTTTGCCGGCGTTGACCGGATAATCGAGCGCGCCGCCCGCTTCGGGAGCCGGGCCGACGCCCAACATCCCATTTTCGGTGTGCATGATGATGCCATCCCCCGGTGTAATCAAATCGGCGGTCAGGGTAGGGATGCCGATCCCCAGATTGACCACATCTCCCCGCTGCAACTCGGCCAGCGCCCGGCGAGCGATGGCCATGCGGCGCTCATCCACTTTTTTGGCCCCGCCGCTGATCGAGGCCGACGAGCCAAGCTCTTCGAGCGTGGTGTGAGCCTGTACCAGATAATCGACGTAGCAGCCGGGCGTATGAATCTGGTTGGGGTCAAGCTCGCCGACGGGCACGATCTGCTCCACTTCGGCAATGACCAGGTCGGCGGCGGTGGCCATAGCCCGGTTGAAATTTTGCTCGGTCAGCCGGTAGACCAGATTGCCCGCCCTGTCCGCCGTCCAGGCCCGGACAAAGGCCACATTAGCCCGCAGGGCCGGCACAAAAACATAGGTCTGGCCGTCGATGATCTTGATTTCGCTCTCGGCGGCGAGAACTGTTCCAGCCGCCGTGGGCGTGTAGAAGCCGCCCAGTCCGGCCCCGCCCGCCCGAATGGCCTCGGCCAACGATCCCTGGGGGATCAGGTGGACCTCCAACGCGCCGCGCTGGGCCGCCTGGACCGCTTCGGGGTTGCTGGTGAAAAAAGAGCCAATCGCCTTCGTGATCTGCCCATTCCGCAACAGTCGTCCGCCGCCCAGCCCCGGCTCGCCGACGTTGTTGCCGATGTAGGTCAGATTTTTGACCTCCGTTTCGGCCAGGGCGTGCAGCAGATGGACCGGATTACCGGTCATCCCAAAGCCGCCCCCCATCAAACTATGACCATCCTTGACCAGGGCCGCTGCTTCCGCCGCCGTAATTTGAGGCACTGTTTTCATAGTTCATCCTCTCTCGTCAACATACCACTCCTCGTGCCGCGACCAACGATAACAGCGCAGACAGGAGGTCCAGCCCCACTGATGGCTACAGCCGGGACACACGCCCCGCGTGGCAAAAGTATTCCAGACCGTGCCGCAGCCCCCACTGAAGCCTTCGGGATGGCGATTCGGGGCGCAGTACCAACGGCTCGACTCCGTGGGCCGCCACTGACACAGCGGACAGCGAATCCCGCCAAAGTCGGAGGCGTCGTCCTCGCTGTCGATCTCACTATCGAGGTCGAAGGGCGTCTCCGGCGGCGGCAGCACTTTTTTCAAGGCGAGGGGTGGGCGGATTTTTAGGGGAATCACATCCATATCTTTTCAGCCAACTTTA
>CAZWZZ010000404.1:0-6087 GCA_964638395.1 uncultured Caldilineaceae bacterium | reverse complement strand
TTTCCCCTGCCTTCGACCCAACTCCTGGGGGGGTCGGCCCACGCCTACATTGGGTTTGGGCGGGGGGGGGGGGGGGGGCCCTTATTCAGACACGAGGCTGATCTCTGCGAGGGTCGTCGCGGTGAGGAGTTGCTCGCTCAACTGTTGCAGCAGGACTTCATCCTCAAGGGCTTCGAGTTTGGTGATGACATCCGGCGGGAGGTCGCCAAATTTTGTTTCCAGCAGGTGGGCCAGCAGCTTGCGCTGGCCTTGAAGCTGGCCTTCCCGCTCGATTCGTTCACTCCATAACAGTTCAGTCTCAGCAATAGTGTCCATCAAGTCACCTCCTTCAAGGATTATGTCAGTGCGGGGCAAATAGGTCTCGATTACATCCACTAGAAAGCGTTTGTCCCCCAGCGACAAACCGCTTTCGATCACCGTCCGCAGCCCGGCCAGCTTGACCGCCGCTTTGCTCTCGGCTTCCGGCTTCATCAACGCGGCCAATGCGGCCGCCACCGGCTCGCCTCTGACCAGATACGCCTCACTGGGCAAGTCTCGCAACCCGACCTGACCGTAGCTGAAGCGCACCAACTCCTGACCGAACAGCGTTTCGATGTACAGTTGTCGTTTTAGCCCTCCAGCCTGGGGCTGCAAGACCAGGGCCAGGGGCAACACCCGCTTTTGGCGCAACAGCCGCAACAAGGCATAATACTCAAAGACTCGTTGGGGCAACGACCGCTTGCGTCCGGCCTCCACTTCGATATGAACCAGGATGACCTCCCCTTCGCCGGACAAGGTCTCCACCTCGGCCACCACATCGGTGATGCGTAAGGTCTGGTTGGGGAGATTGATGACCAACTCCTGATCCAGAAAGGTCAAGGTCTCAAAGTTCAAGTGGGCCGCTTCCTCCGGGAAGAAAAGCTCCAGAAACTCCCGAAAGAAACGGTGCAGGAACTCCTTGAAAATCCGATCATGCAGCGTCCGTGTAGACGTTGGCGTCTGTTCGCTCATCAAGTTCACCTGCCATAAAGATTGGGGAAATTATAACAAAAAATCGTTGGATGAGCGAATGGGGGAATGTCGCCGGGGGGGTGGATTTTTCAGGAGTGGCATTGTGATGGTTTTGGGGCAAGCGGTAGGTGTGGTATAATCCTGGTGACGTTGACATTTTGGTGAGGAGGTGGGATATGGCCGATATGACGCTGGAACCACGAGTTATCAACCTGGAAGAAATGATGGCCAACTTGATCCGGCGAATGGATCTCAGCCAGGAGAGAATCGAGGCGAATTTGGAGGCGCACCGAGAGCGGGTCGAGGCGAATTTGGAGGCGCACCGAGAGCGGTTTGAGGCAAATTTGGAGGCTCACCGAGAGCGGGTCGCAGCGGATTTGCAAGCCTATCGGGCTGAGTGGCAGGCCGAGTTACGGGCTGAGACCCGCAAAATAAATAAACAGTGGGGTGAGTTGGCCAACAAAATGGGCACCCTGGTTGAAGATTTGGTCGCGCCCAGTCTGCCCCGTATTCTGCAAGAGGTGGTTTCCTGTCCTGATGGCGAGATTGTCTCAATGGCCGTGCGGGTGCGCCGCGCTCACCCTGTTTACCGGGGCACGATGCAGGAGTTCGATGTCATCGCCAGTTGTGGGGAATATGCTCTGATGAATGAGACGAAGAGCAACCTGGCCCCGGAGCATGTGGATCGCCTGATCGCCAAAATGTCCTCAGCCCGCGACTTTTTCCCGGAGTATCGAGATCACAAAATCGTGGGGGCGGTGGCTACATTGTATATTGATCCGAGCCTGGTGCATTATGCCACCCGCCAGGGCATCTTGGCCCTGGCCGTTGGGGATGAGTTGATGGATGTGATGAATGAACCGGGCTTTACCTTGCGGGAGTTTTAGGGGGATAAATTTGCAAAGGGTTTTCGATCCGGTTGATTAGCGTTGACAATATCCATATAAATCGTAGTCAAGCGATAGGGCCTTTTTTACTTTTTTTCCAACGGGGCGATGCTGGCGGCCAGCTTCTTGATACCCTGGTTGGGAAAAGCAATCTCGACGAAATCATCGCTGCCGTCCCGCTCCACGGCAATGACCGTACCCTCGCCAAATTTGGGATGGTGAACCTGATCGCCCGCTTTGAAGGAGGCCCCGGCAGCCGCAGGAGACGAGGCCGGGGCGCTCGGTTGGCTGCGGCCCCGGCGGCTTGACGGGGCGGACCGGTGGGAGGTAAAGCTGCTCCGCCGCCGGATGGGGGAGACGGCCGAGTTGCCCTGGCCGTCATCGACCAAATTCTTCGGAATATCGTTCAAGAAGCGGGAGGGAACCGTCGGCTCCTCAAAGCCGTAGTTGGCCCGGCGGAAGGCGCGGGTCAGGTACAGGCGGTCTTTGGTGCGGGTGATGCCGACGTAGGCCAGGCGGCGCTCCTCCTCCATCTGTTCGGCGTCGCTAAAACTGCGGCTGTGGGGAAACATCCCCTCCTCCATACCGACCATAAACACAATCGGGAACTCCAACCCTTTGGCCGTGTGCAGCGTCAGCAAGGCCGGGGCCGTGCCCGCCTCGCCCAGCGCATCGACATCGGCCACCAACGCCACCTGCTCCAGAAATTGGGCCAGAGCTTCCTGGCCGTTCAACGCGCCGAACTCCTCGGTCACGCGCCGCAATTCCTGCAAGTTCTCCCAACGCTCCTCCCCTTCCGGGCTACCGTCTTTGATAAAATTTTTGTAACCGCTGCGGGCCAGGGTCAAATCGAATAGCTCCGGCAGGCTCAACTTTTCGGTGGCGTTGATGAGCATCATCATCAACCGGCCAAACTCGACCAGGGCATTTCTGGCCCGCGTCTTGAAGGGGGCCGGGATCAACGGCTCCGCCTCTTCTTGGTTGATTTCGCTATTCTCCGCATCAGCCACCAATTGGCGGATCGCCTGCCAGGGCGTGGCCCGCAGGTCGTAGGCCCACCGCTCCAGATCACGCACGGTTTTGGCCCCAATCGCCCGCGTCGGCACGTTGATGATCCGCAGCAGGCTGACGCTATCTTCGGGGTTGTACAGCAGCCGCAGATAGGCCAGGGTATCCTTGATCTCCTTGCGGTCGTAGAAGCGGGTGCCCCGCACCAAAATGTAGGGCAGACCGCGAGCGATGAAGGCTTCCTCCAAGACGCGGCTCTGGGCGTTGGTTCGGTACATAATGGCGATGTCGCCCGGCGAAAACTCCCCATTTTGCAGCCGCTCGATTTCATTGAGGACGAAGTTGGCCTCCTCCTGCTCGTTGTAGGCTTCCACCAGCCGAATTTTGAAGCCCTGCCCCCGCTCGGTGAACAACTCGTTGTCGATGCGGTTCTCATTCTTGCGGATGACCTCTTTGGCCGCCTTGAGGATCGTCTCCGTCGAGCGGTAATTCTGGGAGAGCCGGATCAGCTTGTTCTGGGGATAATCATCCCGGAAGCGAAGCACGTTGCGGTAATCGGCCCCCCGCCAGGAGTAGACCCCTTGATCGAGATCGCCGACAACGAAAATATTTTTGTAGCGGTCGGCCAGCATCCTGGTCAACTCATACTGGACCATATTGGTGTCCTGGAACTCATCGACCATAATATAGAGATACTTTTCTTGATATTTCTCCAGAACGCTGAGATGCTTTCTGAAAAGGGTGTGAGTCACCAGCAGCAGGTCATCGAAATCAAGGGCATTGTTTTCGACCATAATTTGCTGGTACCGCTCGTAGACGCGGGCGATGACTTCATCCTGATAGGTGCTGACGGGGAACTGCTCCGGCATCTGCATCTCATTTTTGGCCTTAGAGATGGCGTAGTTGATGGGGTTCGGCTTCCACCGTTTATCATCGATATCCAGGTCCCGCAGGGCGCGTTTGACCACGGCCAACTGGTCGCTGACATCGTAAATGGTGTAGCTATTGTCGTAGCGCCCCAGCACGTCGATGTCGCTCCGCAGCCAGCGGGCGCACAGCGAGTGAAATGTGCCGACGCTGAGGCTGTTGACCTGGTTGGGGGTGAGCATCTCCTCCAGGCGGTTCTTCATCTCTTTGGCCGCTTTGTTGGTAAACGTCACCGCCAAAATATGCCAGGGGGCGATGTCTCGATGGTCGATCAAATAGGCGATGCGGTGAGTCAGCGCCCGCGTCTTCCCCGACCCCGGCCCAGCCAAAGCCAGCACCGGTCCCTCCGTTGTCTCCACCGCTTCCCGTTGGTCGGCGTTCAATCCGGCTAAATAATCCATCAGTTACTCCAAACCTAAAAATGAGTTACGCAGTTGAGAAAAACCAGACCCTAAAGGTTTCAAGAGTCGATCTCTTGAGGTATCTATTCAGCCGTTTTCCTAAAAACAGCGATTTCATAGCGGGGATTAGGAGATTTGGGGATTTTATCTAAGAATTTATCCCCTAATCCCCAAATCCCCGCGAAAAGTGATCGTTTGGGGAGGCTGCTGAATAGTTACCTCTTGAGTAGATTCAGATCCAAATTACTCAGATTTCCACCTGAAATTGATGGCGGAAACCTTTAGGGTCTTGAACTGTCACAGCCTGGATTGTACCATAGGGGCCGGGGGTGGGGCAAGGAGTTTACGAAACGTTTACGCCGCCTCCAACCTTTCCCAAACCTTTCCTAACCTTGTTTATGGCGGCAATCTGCTATATTAAGGGTGTCCAAGGTTTCAGACCTGGCCAACCCAAAGAAGATAGAACGATAAGGTGAGATGTGTGATTATCGGAGCGGTTTTATGAGAAAGTTCTATCGGAGGGGTGGCCAGGTCTTGTTGGTTTATTTTCCCAAAAATTCTCAAGACTGAGGGGGTCTGGCCAAAATGGACCGATTTGCGCCGAAAAAATCGGCCAATCATTTGTAATTTGCCAAGCGTGTGGTATTTTTATTGTCGGGTTCGAGAGCTACAGACCAATAAACCCAATCGCCACCCTTACAATTCATAAAATATCCAACCCTATGCAGTCAACCTGGATACCAGACGATCATTCAACCAGAACCACACCTCAGAATCCTGCAAGCTCCGCTGCTTGCCCCATACCGCTCGCTGTCACGAGCCATCCTCAGCTTTATCAATCTAACCGCACGGAGATGTTTTTATGAATTTCGATAACGATCCCCGACACAATAAGCTCCACCGAGTCAAAATGTCCTGGTGGCTGGTCATTGCGGCCATTGTCATCGGGGTTGGCCTGCTCCTCTATCTGTCCACCCCTAATGTTTCTCCCAGTACCATCACCAATACCGCTTCGACGACCAGCCGCGTGAGTAGCAGCAGTGATGAAATAAAATCCAGCTCCATCCCGACTATGATCGACGTCATCGAAGCGGGTGAGGCCGAGTTGTTGACCGTCCGGGGTGATCTGCTTATTTTGACCCAAGCGGACGAAAGCCGCCTGAGCGCCCGCAAAGAACCGAACATCAGCGCCGTCGAAACGTTACGACTGTTGGGGGCCTCGGAACCGGCCCTGGCCAATCTGGATATTCTCATCGAGACGGCCCAACCGGACAGCGGCTTCAATTATAGTGTCTGGATCGTGGTCGGTCTGTTGGCCGTTATGGGGTTGGTTGTTTACCGGGCCAGCCGCAACGGGAGTGGGAATAACGGCAGCCGCACCCTGAACAATATGGGCCGCAGCAACCCCCGCATCCTTTCCGATAAAAGCAAAAGCAAAGATACGGCCATCAGCATGCCCCAGATCACCTTCAACGATGTGGCCGGGGCCGACCAGGCCAAACTGGAGCTACAAGAGGTGGTCGAATTTCTGAAAGAGCCGACCAAATTTGTGCGGCTTGGCGCTCGGATCCCCAAAGGGGTGTTGATGTCCGGGCCGCCCGGAACCGGCAAAACATTGATGGCCAAAGCCGTGGCCGGGGAAGCCGGCGTACCCTTCTTTAGCATCTCCGGCTCCGAATTTGTAGAAATGTATGTCGGCGTCGGGGCTTCCCGCGTCCGCGATCTGTTCAAACAGGCCAAAGAGAAATCCCCCTGTGTCGTCTTCGTCGATGAGATCGACGCCGTGGGCCGCCGCCGGGGAGCCAGTATGGGCAGCGGCAACGATGAGCGGGAGCAGACGCTCAACCAGATTTTGGTGGAGATGGATGGCTTCG
>CAZWZZ010000403.1:0-6097 GCA_964638395.1 uncultured Caldilineaceae bacterium | reverse complement strand
AATCCAGCCACTCAGGATACCCTTCGACCGTTTGCCAGCTTGATTTGAGAAAGGCCACCGAGCGACTGCTCGGCAGAAAAGTGGTCGGGTCGATGTCCCCTGGTTGGGGCAAGACCGTCGCTCCCATAGCCACCTCAAAAGCCGTCTGCGGATCGGGCAGAAAGAAACCACCAACAACGGCGGGGGGCGGTTCCGCCCGGAAGGGCCGGATGAGCCACTCCAGCCAGCTTTCATCCAGGCGCACCCCGGCATCGGTGCTGGCGATGATGGGATGCCGGGCCGCCTCGATAGCGATGTTCCGCCCCCGGCTGATGTTCGCCCCCGGCGCGACGATCACCCGCACAGGCCGGTGGTATTCAGCCGCGAACCGCTCCAACACAGCAACCGTGTCATCCTCGGAGCCGCCATCCACAAAAATGATTTCGTCGGGAGCGCGGCGCTGTCGCCGGAGCGAGGCAAGCAATTTTTCAATACTCCGCCCTTCGTTGAGAACAGTACAAATAAGTGAAACTTTCACGATCAGGAGACACCTTTTCTTGAGGTAACTACATCTGGGTATATTACCAGACTTTCCCTACTGTATGTAGTGTAGTAATGCACAAAAATCCGATTTTTGCCCTTTCTTTACAAGAAAAATTATGTCAACATAAAATTTTGTGGTATAATGTGATTATACGAAAATGGCCTAATCCAACGGAGGTTGTCGGTGAAAGCGCGATATTGGAGTTTAGCCATCATTTTGGTTCTCGTTAATTATCTCATCTTCGCTACACTTTTTTCGCGGCTGATGGAGTCTGATTTCTCGTCTCCCTACGCCACCCGCACGCCCATTCCCACCTTCACCCCGGCCCCCGCAGAACCGTTCATCGTGGTGCCGACGCTGACGCCCATCCCCCAAATGCCGACGGCGACGGCCACCCGCGTCCTTTCTTCGGAAGAGGGCAGGGAAGGGGCCAGCCTCGATACCAACCGGCCGGCCAACAACGCAGCCGCCGAGACCAATCCCCAACCTGAATTGGTGGCCCCCGGCGCGGTCAACATCCGCGCCGGCCCGGCCCTCGATTATCCGGTGATCGGCACGCTCAACGCCAACACCGCCCGGCCCGTCGTGGGGCGCAGCGTCGATGCCTCCTGGTGGCAAATCGAGATCACCGCCAGCGAGGTGGGTTGGGTGTCCGACACCGTGGTGGAGACCAGCCACACCGGCGATGTGCCGGTCGTGGTCGCGGCCAAACCCGCAGGATCAGCCAATCCCGCTCCCCAACCGGCGGCCAGTAATCCCCCGCCGGCCCCGGAAAAACCGAAACATCAATTCACTCCAACCGGCTGGTATGATGATACCAACGGGGGTGTGACCCGCTTTCTGGGCGACATCAAAGATACGGCCGGCAACCCGGTCAACGGCGTCTTCGTGCGGGCCACCTGCGGCCATTACTCAACCATTTCTTTTCCCTCCGGCCCGGTTGGGTGGGGCACAAAAAACGAAAGCGCCGATTGGCCCGACGGTTTCTATGACATCACCGTTGATGAGCGGCCCGTCCCCTGCATCTGGATGCTCAGCATCGTCGAAACCGAAGACCGCAAGACCGCCACGGCTCTCCTCTCCGAAGATATTCCGGTCGAGGTGACTCTGGAAAAATCGGTCATCATCGCCAATTGGCAAAAGAATTGGTAAGGGCCACGCGGCTCACTCTATCCAAAACGGTGGCTCCAAAACGACACGCTTCGGGTCGGTTCCGTCATGCGCCAAACCGAAAGCTATCTCATAACGCCCCGGCTCCAAACCCGCCAGCGGAAAGCTGTACTGCGCCCGCACAATGTCACCCACCTGCCACTTCGAGGGCGGGTAGTCTACCCCGGCCAATAGGCGAGTTTCCGTCAACAGGGCCACCGGCTCGCCAACAGGCCGAATTTGGATCAGCAGTTGCTCGCTGACCGCTTCGAGAGGCTGCTCGGCTCGCCAATAGGCCACCACCTGCACCCAATCCCCCGCATGCAGCGGCGTCTCCGGCGCGGAGCGATGGCCCACTTTGTACAGATCATACCCTAATAACGTCAGACCAAAAAATTGCCGTGTAAACGGTCTTTGAATGTTAAACGCCTCTCGCGGCAGCGGCCCCGCCGGGCGGACAATCTCCACCCCAGTCAGGTCGATGAAATCGCCGCCCCTGACCAGCGGCAGCCGTTGGCCGGTCGCGCTGTCATACAGACCGACGATCAGCCGATGCTGGCCCGGCGGCGTGCCCGGCTCGATGAAAAGGCCGTGGGCATCGCGCACCGGCTCCCCCACCGGCCAGGCTGTGGTCGGCGTCAGCGGCGACGCATCCCGTTGACCGACCAGATGGTTGGCCGGGTCGAGCAGTTGCACGAACACGGTATAATTTTTGGCCAGAGCCGCCATCGTCTCCCATTCTAGCACCACCTGCAAAATATCGCCGGGGCTGACCGTCCCGTTGACCAGCCCGAACCCTGTTAGCCGAATATCCGCCCCCAGTTGGTACTCGACCGGGGTCAACTCAAGTGGCTGCCCGGCGACGGGGGCGGCATAGCTGACGAGACGGACATTACCGTACCACTGATCGGTCGCTTTGAACAAATTTCCGTCCAGCCAATTTTCGATAAGGCCGGTGGGGTCCGCCTGTTCGGTGGCCCAATAGACGGCGTAAATTTTTTCCCGCTCGGCGGCGATGCGCTGCAAAACATCGAGCGTGGCCGCCTCATCGAGAGGCCGCTGCCGTGGTAACGGATACACCGGCGCGGTGAGCCGTGGCCGCCGGTCGTAGTAATAGTTGAAAACATCCTGCTGCCCCTCGGCATTGAGGATGACCGCATCCTCCGGCCCGCCGACCGCTTTGATAAAGTTGACGATGCCCCGGTAATTGTCGCGGGCGTAGGTGGGGTCGTGGTAGTATCGGTCGAGGGAGAGAAGGGAAGCGGCGACGATGAGCAAAAGCAGGGCGGCGGCAGTGCTGTATCGAAGCGTAGGGCGGAAGGCGGAGGGCGTAGGAAGTCGGAAAATCAGCCAAGCAACGGTGACGGCGAATAGTAAAGCTAGAGGGGGGGTCGCCACAAGTAAAAATTTGAGGAAGGCGGGGCTGAAAATGAGGAAAGTTAAGATGACGGGGAGCAGGAGCCACAGCCAGAGCAGGATGAGGGGGGACTCGCGGAACGTGAAACGTGAAACGTAATGTTTGCTTCTGGCGATCCATAGCGTGGTGAGGAGGAGCAGGATGAGCGTAGCCAGCAGAATGCTTTCGAGACCGAACGGCCAGGAGAGGCCGACCAGCAGAGTGGTGGCGATGGCTTCCAGAGTTTGCAGGCTTGAAAGCGCTTGTCGTTCCGAGGGCCAGGTGGTGATTTGTCGCCAGGCGATGGGTAGCCAGGGTAGATAGAGCAGGAGGGGAAGGAGGTGGATCAGGAGCCAGTGGAGGAGGGGAGATTGGAGATTGGAGATTGGAGATTGGAGATTGGGGAGTGGTAATCCCTGATGTCGCCAGAAGAGATACAGGGCCGCTAAATTAACGACGATGAGGATGAGAGGGTAGGCGTAGTGGGTGTAGAGACCGGCGGTAACGGTGAGGATGTAAAAGATACCGAGCGGCGTCAAAAGGGAGTGGGGGGGGGTCACATATCTCTTGAAAAGAGCAACGGCCAGGAGAACCGTCAGCGTGC
Source organism: uncultured Caldilineaceae bacterium (assembly GCA_964638395.1). Lineage (GTDB taxonomy): Bacteria > Chloroflexota > Anaerolineae > 4572-78 > J111 > CAZWZZ01. The sequence continues at coordinate 2,425 of CAZWZZ010000403.1, read as the reverse complement.
CCAAAACGGTCAGGAGCATATACATCCGGGCTTCCTGCGCGTAATAGACTTGCAGCGGCGACAGGGCGGCGATGAGGGCCGCTACTCGCCCCACTCGCGGCGAAAAAAGACGAGTTCCCAGCAGGCCGATCAGATAGACCAAAATTACGCCCAGCACCACAGACAGAGAGCGCAGCCCGATTTCACTATTGCCAAAAAGCGTCACCCAGATTTTGAGCAGCCAGTAGTAGAGCGGGGGGTGGATGTCGAACGCGGTGCGCCGGGCGATCTCGGCAAAGCTGCGCCCGGCCAGAGCCACGCTGTTGCCCTCGTCAGACCACAGGGATTGGCCGGAGAGCCGGTAAACGCGCAGCCCGGCAGCCACAAGGAGCGTCACGAGGGTGATGAGTGACCCGGTTGGTCGGCGCAAGTCCATCTAACAGCCGACCTACGCCGTTGGTGTGCCGCGCAGTCCCTCGGCCTTTAATTGAGCGTGGATGTAATCTCGCTGCGCTTCCGTCAATGGCCCCTCGGGGTCCTGGGTATAATCCAGCCGGGCGCGGAAGCGGCGTGCCCGATAAATCGCCTGGACAGCCTTTTGCAAGGGAATAGGCACATACTCATCGAGGGCGATGAGGGGTAGGGGCGTGGCCGGAATCGGCTCATCCAGACCGAAGGACCAGACGCGGGTGTGGGGGCGGTCATCGGCCCGGCTAACCAGGATGTGATAGGGTTGGGCGGGCAGACCGGACAGCACCCGTTGCCCCCAGCGGAGTAGATCAACCTCAACCAGATGGGTGCCACTCCGCAGGAGGGCCTGACGTTTGAGCAAATACCGCGCCCGTTTGTCGTTACCGGCGGTTTTGTTGCTGTAGGAAAGCATCTCGATGACGGCCACTAACCGTTCGGTGCGGGCCTCCCGGATGAAGACGGCGCTTTCTTCGGCCTCTGCATCAACCAGCGTCTCGGTTTCAGTCACAACCAGTGTGGCCTCGGCCACAGGTAAGCCGCTGCCACTAGGCCGTATCTCAGGCGCGGGGAGGTCTTGCACGATTTCGATGTCGGGAAACATCGTCCCCTCGCTGAGGACCTGTAAGCTACGCTCGGCATCCACATAGTAGGCCGGAGCCAACAGCGGGGGGAGCAGATCGGTACTGAGTTTGCCGATAAGTTGGGTATGTACGCCTAACCACCAATGGCGGTCTTCCATATAGGGGTCCATACCCGGAAATGGTAATTGCTGGCTCGACATTTAAATTTTCCCATCTAACCTTCCATTCTTAATCGTTATCCCTCTCTCCGTCGAGATCGTCTCTTGCGCCGCTCCCGGCGACCGCCCCCCTCACCCTCGGCGGCGGGGTCGCGGTTGGCCTGAATCCAGGCCAGGCAATTTTCATCGTCGCCCATAAAGACATCGGCGGCCATAATCGCCTGCTTGATTTCAGTTTCGATGGGGTTGGTGATGGCGCTGGTCAGGCCATTGGCGATGGCCATCGCCAGAAAAGCCCCGTTGAGCGTGGGCCGGTTGGGCAGGCCAAACGAAACGTTGGACGCACCGCAGGTGGTGTTGACTCCTAACTCATCCCGGCAGCGGTTGAGAATTCTGAAAACGGAGCGACCCGCGCTGGCCATCGCCCCGATGGGCATCACCAGCGGGTCGATGATGACGTCGGCCCGGGGGATGCCGTGATCCTCGGCCCGCTCGACGATCTTTTTGGCCACGGCAAAACGCACGTCCGGGTCTTCGCTGATGCCGGTTTCGTCGTTGCTGATGCCGATGAAGGCGCAGCCATATTTCTTGACCAACGGCAGCAGGGCCTCCAGCCGCTCCTCCTCACCGGTGATCGAGTTGAGCAGCGGCTTCCCCTCGGCCACCTCCAAGCCCCGCTCCAGGGCGGCGACAATCGAGGAGTCGATGGAGACCGGCACATCGGTGATCGATTGGACGAGTTGGATGGCCTCGGCCAGAATAGCCGGTTCGTCGGCCAGGGGAATCCCGGCGTTGACATCCAGCATATGCGCCCCAGCCTCGACCTGGGCCAGAGCATCCGAGCGGACCCGGTCATAATTCCCAACCTTCATTTCGGCGGCCAGCAATTTACGGCCCGTGGGGTTGATGCGCTCCCCGATGATGACGAACGGTCGGCCGTCGCCAATGACGACGTCTTTGGTTTTCGAGCTAATAATCGTATCGACCACAATTTACTCCTTTGTGCGTTGGCGGTGGGCGTGGGCAAGATTTGGTACTTTGCCCGAAAGCGAACAAAGCATCGCTTATCATAAAGGAAAGTGCGTTGTTGTCAAGCTACAGGGACCCAAGTCGCTTTTCCGATTTGTATTGCTGATGGCCGATGACGGTGCTATAATATTCGACTGCTACTTTCGCTCGCAGCAAGTCCGTGACTTGTGTCAATCCTGCCTAAAACTTTTAGGCCACACCACTAAT
>CAZWZZ010000402.1:3126-6109 GCA_964638395.1 uncultured Caldilineaceae bacterium | reverse complement strand
CTCCTGCTTGGTTTCTGGATCAAGACCGTGGGTTCTGGCGTGCTTATACCCATTAAAAGATGAACAGGCCAGACAGAGATTATCCGCTGTAGATGGGCCATTTTTGGCTCTGGGAATAATATGATCGATTTCGTGAGGCATCCCCGTTAACCACATCGGTGTTTGGCAATATTCACACCGATAGTCTGCGCGGCGGGCCACAAAATCTCGTAATTCTTCAGGAATCACCGACTGACTCATTGGTATACGCCGGTATATCTTGGCGAATTGTATGCCCCCGCAGCTTAAGGATAGCCAGGGCTTGACTGCGGCGGACAATAGAATGTTGATAGGCTTCCAGTAAAGCGGTTTGCTCACGCTGCTCTGGCTCAGTCAAGGAGCGTTCACCGGCTACATGATTGAGGTCGTGCAGACGAGCCTGTTCTGCGGGGGAGAGCGTCGGTTGGGTGGCTTGCCATAGGGTTTCATCGCTCAGGAGATGCATCGCCGCCCACTCGTTGGCCGGTTGGAGGGAGACCGCCACCATCGCATCGATAGCGGAGGCCACCATTTCATCAACCGACCGCTGGCTTAATTGAGCGGCCTGTTCAAGCCGCTGCACGGTTGCTTCCGGCAACGTCACCATGATTCTCTTTTCTAACATAAGGTCTCCCTTCTTTGACCGGTCCCTGGCGACCATACCGTTGACTTAATGTTATTGACAGAACCATTGTTCATATCTTACCAGGACTCCGGACAATTGGCGAACCCCGAACCGCTTTTTGATTTTCTGACTTCCCGCCTTTTTCATCACCATTCCCCCTGAACGGTACTTCATCAACGGTCCGACCTGGCATTTTATCTTCCCCAATCTGGGCGTTTTGTTGATGCTGTACAGCGGCACGGCCCACGGCGATTTGGTCAATAGCTACCACCTTCTATTCGGGGACGATCAGCCGCAAGATGATAGGGACTGTCACCGCCACCTGCGGAAACCTACAGGTCAGGTCTGACGGGTCAAGGAAGCGGCGCCCAGCGCAACCGCTCCCCCTCTTTAATCAGGCGACCAAACACCGCGTCGGCAAAATGGTTGATGGCGACCAGCGTGTTAGGCTTCGTCAATTCCGGGTAGAGCGCCTCACGAGATTGGCGGGCCAATTCCGGGTCGGCATCGAAAGCGATGTTCCAAGCCGGCTCCGCCAGTTGCATCTCGCCGTGCAGAATGTCCGCCGTCAGGTAGAGCCGCTGGTCGCCCCCTTCCAGCAGCAGCGAAATGTGGCCGGGCGTGTGGCCGGGGGTCAACACCACGGACATACCCGGCGCAATCGTGTCGCCGCCGGCGATCATCTCCACCCGCTCCTCTAACGGTTTTTGAACATACTCAGGATGTGGCCCGGCCGGATTATCGCCGCCATGCCAAAAAAGCCACTCCGTCTCCGTGACGAAATAACGGGCGTTCGGGAAGAGGAGCTGCCGCTCGCCGTTCACCTCGATAGTCGTCCAGCCGCAATGGTCGAGATGGAGATGGGTGAAAACGACATCGGTCACCTCGTCCGGGGTCACGCCGGTTCGCTTGAGGCTATCCAGGTAATGCCCCCCCGAAAATTGGCCAAAGTCGGGAAAATCGTAGGTTTCCGGGCCGATGCCGGTATCGACGGCGATTTTGCGGTCGCCAATCTCCACCAGAAACGCGCCGATGGTCGTCATCAATCTGCCCGTCTCATCCACACAGACGGTATACGCCCTCCACCCCTCGGCGCTTGAAGCCGGATACATGGCCACCGGGTCGGTCACGCCGCCGCCATCCGGCAAAAAACTAACGTTGATGTCGCCAATGGTGATGGTTTTGAAATCTGCAATTTTAGGCATTGAAATCTCCTTATACTCTCTTGATGACCGCTTCCAAATTCGCCAGCCGGTCGATCTTCCCCGTTGGGGTTTCAAGCAAACGGTCGGTGAAATAAAAATGGCGGGGGACTGCGTACCGGCTCAATGATTTTAGCAGCGCGGCCCGCACCTCGTCAATTGTCTCCGGGGCGAAGGGGGGGCCTTCGATGATGGCCGCGACGCGCTGCCCCAGCCGCTCATCGGGGAGCGGGCCGACAAAAAAACGTCGCCGGGCCAGACGACCATCTTGGTAATCGTAAAAAACCCGCTCCAGGGCCGCCTCGACCGTTTCGGTCTGCACCTTCACCCCGCCGCTATTGATGACGTGATCGCTGCGCCCCAGCCACTTGAAGCGGCCATCCGCGTGCAAATCAACCAGATCATTCGTCACCACCATTTCGCCATTCGTGACCGCCGCCCGGATGGTCAGACAGCCCCGCTCATCCAGACCGAGGCTGACCCCCGGCAGCGGCGTGAAGTAATCGCTGCGCTCAGGCCCGTTCAGCCGCTTGAGAGCCACGTGCGTGGCCGTCTCGGTCATCCCATACGTATGATAAACCGGCGCGGTGATCGTTTGCAGATCGTTTAGCAAGGCCAGGCTGACCGGCCCGCCGCCGACGAGGATAGCCTGCATACGGTTGAGCAGGGGCCGTTTCTGGGGCGTGTCGCTCAAAATATGGTGCAGTTGCAGCGGCACCAGGGCCGTAAAATCAAACGCGGTGTCGAACGCGTACCCGGCCAGCGGGTTGCTGACCGGCTCGCTGACCGTCAACCGGAGACCCAACTCAAAGCCCCGGACCAGCATCATCATCCCGGCGATATACTCGACCGGCAGACAGACCAACGCCCGGTCGCCCGCCTGCAAACCGAGGGCCTGCCCGGTCAGCCGGGCGCTGGCCCGCATCTGGGCCCGGTTCAGGGTGATCGCTTTCGGCTCCCCCGTCGAGCCGGAGCTATGGATGGTAAAGGTCTCCTGGCCTGAGAGCCACTGTCGGCAAAAATTCAGAACTTTATGCGCGTAGGGGGACAGCTCAGCCCAAGCAATCGTTTCGGGCCGGTGAGTGAGCGTCTCAAAGGTGTAGGTTTTTTTGTTGAGGGTGACTGTACTCATTTCAAA
>CAZWZZ010000402.1:0-3026 GCA_964638395.1 uncultured Caldilineaceae bacterium | reverse complement strand
CGAGCGGGGCCGGGATGTTATTCGTGTACAGTTGCCCCGTGCCCAACCCCTGCGTCAGGGTGACGCCCAGCGAACCGACCCATTGGCAAATGGCATTCAGGCCGATATTCGACTCCAACATCGAGTTGACCCACCAGCCGATGCCCAGGCTTTTGGCCAGATGAATCCACGCCTCAGCCGCCGCGAAGCCCCCGATCAGGCTCGGTTTGAGAACCAGATAGTGAGGACGAATCGTCTGTAACAGCGCCGCTTTGTCAGCCCGGCTGCTGACCCCGATCAACTCTTCATCCAGGGCGATGGGGATGGGACTATGGCGGCACACCTCGGCCAGAGCCGTGGGTTGCCCCGGTTTGAGCGGCTGCTCCAGGGCGAAGATGTCGAACGCGGCCAGGGCGGTCAGCCGCTCCAGCGCATTTTCCGGGGTGAACGCGCCGTTGGCATCCAGCCGCAACTGGATGCGGTCGGCGGGATAGGTCCGCCGCACGTCGGCCAACAGGCGACACTCAGTCTCGAAATCGAGCGCCCCCACCTTGAGCTTGAGGCAGGTAAAGCCTTGCGCTACCTTCTGCTCGATTTGATGCCGCAGCCCAGCCGGGTCAGCCATCCAGACCAGGCCGTGCGTCGGCAGGCTGGCCTGGCCTCGGCTAAACGGATTGTGATAGAGCCGCCGTTGACCGCCCCCCCGCCAATCCAGCAACGCCATCTCCAGGCCAAATGCCAACGCCGGAAAGCCGGTCAACTCCAGGTCATCCGGGGGACAACCCCGGTTGAGGTCACGGCAAACCTCGGCCACCTTGGCCTCGAAATCGGGCCGGTCATCGACACTCAGGCCGGGCAGCGGCCCACACTCGCCGAGGCCGAGTAAAGCCTCCCCCCGATTCGGGGGGATTGAGGGGGGTGTCCTCAACCGCAAAAAATAGACATCCCTGGTCAGCAGAGCGCCCCGCGAGGTCATCGCCGGTTTTTTGAAAACGAGGGTATATTTTTGGTAGCTGGCGGTAAAAGCAGACATGATCTAATGACTAATCGTGCAACGCACTTACAAGGCGACCAGATAGCGACGACGAAGATTTATCATATGCGCTCGATATTTCGACTTGAGTTGATGTTCCCACGCTGTCCACAACTCAGGGTAACTTTGGGCTATAAATTCAACAGATGTGCCCTCAACCCTTTCCGCAAATTCTTCGATTTCCCGACGATGCGTTACAAAAATATCCAGGTCATGCCAATTCGTCGGCTCCCAAAACAGATAAAGCAAAATGGCCCGCTGTGTGTCAATATCTTTTCGACGACGTAAACCAAGATAATGCTTGATTAATTGGGCAACATCAAGGTACTGAGGGTTACTCTTTTCTTTTACATCCTCCAAAACCTTCCACCACGTATCCTCAATGTAGGGTAACTTATCTCTGCGGTAGCTACTTGAGAATTTGGGGGTCTTTAGAGTCAGATATTCTGACAATTTTGACTCAACGCCAATAATGAGTCCTTCTCCCTTAACAAACAAATCAAGATTAGGGGGTGTTCCTCGTAAGCCGGTCGGACATTTTTTCTCAAATGCAATTGCCGTGAACGCACTGTGGCCACACAAAAACAGTTCAGACGGCTTTTTCTTCCACGGGGCAAATGAGTTGGCGACAAGCGCTGATGAGGAGTGAACGGCAAGAAATTTATTGTCTAATTCATTCCCACTACCTTGCTGATAGTCTGTTGCAAAATCAGCTAGATTTACGCCAGGGAGCAAATTCGCTTGAGGCGCTGCGACATAACCATTCTCATCGAGGGGCCGCCCCGATATTTCTGTAAAACGTGCCCATAATTTTTGTTTCACCCGGTCTGCTATATTCATTGCCTTCAGCCGCCCAACAAGGCCATACTCGCCTTAAAATCTCGAAAAATCTGCGTGTTAATGTCGCTATCTGTTTCGATTTCCAGAATAGCAGCCTGGGGACGGGGCGCGAAAAATTCGGGCAACTGCCGCTGCAACTCGGCGGCGGTGGCGGCCTGAAAATAGGCGCAGTTGTGGTCGGCGGCTGTATGTTTAGCCGTCAAGGGTTGGGGCGTGAAGAAATACTCCTCCAACTCGGCGGCAGGCAGGTTACTCGGCCCGTCGATCAGCTTGAAGATACCGCCCCCCCCGTTGTTCAAAATCACGACCCGCAAATTGGGCGGCACGTGCTGATGCCACAGGCCGTTGCGGTCATAAAAGAAGGCCAGGTCGCCGGTGATGAGCGTCGTCAGCGCATCCGTGGCCAGGGCCGCGCCGACCGTGGTGCTGAGCGAGCCGTCGATGCCGCTCGTGCCCCGGTTGGCGTTGACCCGCACTACCCCCGCCCCCACATCCGGCCCCAGGCCACCCAATCCAATGTAGTTGGCGTAGCGGACCGGCATACTGTTGCCCAACTGCAAGCGGCTCCCGGCCGGCAAGGCTCGCATCACCTGCTGCACGGCGTAAAATTCATTGAAGTTATTGAAGTTATTGGAGGGTCTGTCGGCCAGGAACTCAGCCAGCCGGTGGTGGGCCTCTTTTTCCAGAGCGAGCCAAGTGTTGAAGTAGGTGTCGGTTGGTTTTGGTCCCCCTGACCCAGTGGGGGGAATGTTTGTCTTTTCTCCCTCCTGTGGGAAACCGGCTGAAAAATCTCCCCCCTGTGAAGGACGGGCTGAAAAATCTCCCCCCTGTGAAGGACGGGCTGAAAGATCTCCCCTCTGTGAAGGACGGGCTGAAAAATCTCCCCCCTGTGGGGGGCCGGGGGGGCCTTGCCCCAACAACGTCTCGAAAAAATAACGAGGCTGAACCGCGATAACCTGGGTTAACGCCTGGAAGGTGTCGATGAATTGCCCATCGACCTGGATGTGCCAGTGGGCCTGGGGGTGATGTTTACGCAGGAACAGCTTCAGCGATTTGGAGACGACCGGCCCGCCGAAGGAGACGACCAACTCAGGGCGCAACGTTTCCAACGCAGCGGCCACCTTCGTACTCAAAATCATATCGGCGTGATACAATCGAGTGCCGCTCGGCTGGA
>CAZWZZ010000401.1:0-6114 GCA_964638395.1 uncultured Caldilineaceae bacterium | reverse complement strand
GTCTCTAAGTTCATTTATGCTCATTTGGTACTCTCCATCTTCCATTGATGAGGGTAATTATAAATAATCTATCTTTTATATTTTATAGTGCATCCTCAAATCCTGAAAAATAACCCACCTCTGGTTTCTCTAAAGTCCCCACGATTAAAGCACGATCTAACGTTCGGTTTCTTTCCTCGCAGGAGGTTTCAGGCAAAAGACAGCAACTATGACAGGCGGCCAGGTTACAGTTATCCGGCCCCTGCCCCTGACTCTCCATACACACCGGGTCGGATGAACACCACTGGGCGGAATAGAGAGCGGCGGTGACGATATTCTCCAGATAACCGGGGTTTCCCTGTCGGACTAATCCACCCAGAGAGCCTTCAGAATCACCCGAAGCGGTATAAATCAAGATACCGTTCATAGCGTCGTCCGTTTCCACATTACAATAAATTCGTTCCCGCAGGGCAGAACTGCCATAGCCACATTCAAAGCTGAATTGATTGATCAGAATATGAGCGAATGTATGTAACAGAATAAATCGGGCAAAATTCCTGTCCCGTTCAAGCGGTGGTAAGTCGCGGCTCAGACGTGATTGGTTCAAATTTCGGATAAGTTTGGAGGTTCGACTGGAAATTTCGCTATTTTGAAGCCAAGTCTCCAAACGGTTTTCATCAAATTCAAAGAATACGCCTTCCCCCTTGACGATAATAGCCGGCAGCCAGTTAATCCGACGACTGAGGGACATATCTGCTTTTCGTTGGTACAATTTTCGCCCATCTTCCGGCAGTAACCTTGAAAAACCAACCAAAGCTCTCGTTTCACGTAATTTATGGAGGAGACAGATGCGCTTGAAATATCTCTGGATAATTTCCCCATAATCTTCGATGTCTTTTAGAACAACAAAAAATTCCTGATTATCACCTCCGGCTCCAGAGAGAATAGCATCATATTCAGTTTTTCGATACCGCTCTTCGGTTTCGTCATCTTCATCTTCAACGATGCCAGACAACATTCCTGTTTCTGCATCTAATGCTTTCTGAGCGATTTCCAGTAATTCCTCGACATCGACCTTATATTTTGAGGCCACAAAGTCAAAAACTGAGCGATTTAATTGTCCATCAACTCTGGTTCTAATCAAGCCCTCTCGATTATTCTCCCAAACATCAATCAGTTTTCTATCTTCTTCCTGACTCCATTTGGGTAAGTAAATAGAACTACGAATGGTAGGAAAATATACGTTAGACGCCCCGCGTTGCACGACTCTTAACTCGTGACCACAATGTTTCGCTCTTTTTCCTACTTCACCCAGCCAAGGGCGCTGTCCGTTACAGTTAGTAATCTTCTGCAATGAATGTTTGTTAAAGGCTCCGGCCATCGTCTTCCAGGCTCCACAAGTACAATTGATAGTAATCCCTGAAAGGCTACTGGCACTTCGACCGGCGCGAAGGCGCAATTGGCAATTGGCCTCAATAGGCTGCTCTCGGTGGACCCACTCCATAAAAGGAAAATCTTCAATATGTCCCTGTTCACAGGCACAAATGAAACGAACAGGAATGAGGGTGGGTCGTCTTCTTAACGGTAAGGACTCGCAGGACATTTGAGGAAACTTTGGGCCTTTACAGCTTTGTTTAAGTCCGTAAATAGACAACTTTTCCATTGCGCCACAGCGAGGACAATAATGCCAGCGGGGAAAGCGAACAAACGGAATTTTCAAAAAAGGATTTTCGACACCGGCTCCTTTTTCTTTAAACTCCGGGGGGAAACGAAAATGGTCAACTCCTAATCTTTGCTGTAAGCGTTCCTCAGTAATTCTCATCTCCGGAGGACAGTCTTCAAGCGCAAAAGGCCAAACATCAAGACCACAGGTCATCAAAGACTCACTATCAGGGAAATTAACAATAGCGCCAACGCCAAAAGGGGTGACAAGTTTACTGCGTCGAAGTGGCTTAAATTGGGTCATGATGTATGCTCCTCGTCCGGTTCAGGATAATTAGGCAACACTTTAGCCTCACAGCTGGCGTCTACATCACGCATGGAGGACAATGTAGGCCAGGATTTACCATCCCATTCAACCGGGGGTGTCATACCGGCCGGATACATCAGGGGTAAATCAGAGGTTGGGGGGCCGAACCCCCCATACTTAGGTGGAAGGAAACGATCCCATTCGTCGATTCGTTCTTCCAATCGCTTTAAGGTTAAATTCAGTTCCTCTGCATCGACGCCTGCTACCCGTACTTTGATAATTTCCTCGATTTCATTCAGTAATTGCTCATCAGGAAAAGGCTGAGGCGAATTCTCGTTGCGTTGACTGAAATATCTGACAAAACCCACCAGAAGAGCGTGTAACGCCCTTTCCCGAACCGGGGCTGAAAAAGGGGTGACACTGGTGGGTTCAACCTGACTGTAGATCGTGGCGTGGTAAGAGTGAAAATGCTCATAGTGGGAACGGTCACGAGGCTTGCCGGTGTTATAAACAGTAACTACAAGCCCCGGTCCATCTTTTGAACGCCCCACTCGACTGGTCGCCTGAATGTATTCGGAGGTGGTTTTGGGTTGGCCGACCACAACCATCAGCCCCAGTCGAGATACATCAACGCCCACAGAAATCATATTAGTGGCCAGACAAATATCGACTGGATATTTATTGTCAGGATAACTGGCCTCTAATGCCTGGAGGTACTCTGGAATTCTATTACTCAGAATACGACTGGTTAATTCGATGTCATTATTGACAAAACGACGTGGATCATATGTTTCACTCTTTCGAATATTCTTCCGAATCCACATGGCGTTAAGATATTCTCGAACGTCAGCGTGGACCATCGTCTCGGCGTGCCCCAATTCGCGCAAACTGTTGAAATAAGCCAAAATCGTCCAATAAGGATCGCGTTCTTTCTCGTTCGTTACAGGGAGGGTCTTTACACCCTGAAGCAACGCAGACAGAACAATGACCTGAGTAAAGGTGTGAGAAGACGTGCCCGATGCATGGATGCCGACATAAAGTCTTCCCGGAAGCTGATTATCCTGATAGGCAAAGAAGGAGTCGCCGGCCTCAAGCCCTTGCGGGGGAAATTGAAAAACATTTTCTTCACCACAGTTATATAAAGCGTGTCCCTGTTTTTTGGCCCGGCTAATGGTCGCTGTGGAGGCGACAATTTTTGCTCCCACAGGCGGGGACAGGGCCTTATTCAAGCATAGCTCGCCAATCAAAGTTTCGTAATGACCAACGACCGAACCGAGGGGACCAGAAATCAGGTGTAGCTCATCCTGAATAATCAACTCTGGGGGAGAGACTCGTGGTCCATTCTCCCGGAAACCAAAAAGTGAGTCTGCCTCTGGTCGCCAGGGTAACAGGGCAAATTTATCGACAGTGCCAATTAGTAACGTCGGTGGAGTTTCATAAATATCATCATCAATAACCATTAAAGGATGCCCATAGTTTTTATCTGAAAAATCACAATCATCATTATGACATCGAAAGGTGACGGACGATGGACGACGGGTTTTCTCATATCCTCGCATTTTGACCGTTTTTCCACTGCTCACCGGCCCCATCTGGACACCACACCAGGGACATTTCAGAATAATAAATGGATTCTCTTTGCTCGTACCTTGATTTAATTTTTCGAAGGCTTTAACTGCTTGATCCCGTTTATTGGGGGTAGACCCCTGCCCAACCCAGAGGCCAATTGTAATCCTCTCTTTGCCCAGTTCGCTTCGATGTTCTCGGCGAATCAGGTCACAGGCACAGATTAGAGAAGCGGCTCGTTGAAACTGTTGGGTGGTCAGCAGTCTCAGGGTATATCGCATTAACACTGTGGTGCCCACATCTGTTTTGTCCCGCAGCCGCTTCAAGAAAATGGTATAGGCCGTCAATCCCAGATAGGCTTCAGTTTTTCCCCCGCCGGTAGGGAACCAGATCAAATCCACAATTTCTCTCTCATCACAATGGGGTTGCGCCATCGACTTCAAATTCATCAGCACAAAGGCGATCTGAAAAGGCCGCCAGGACCCCAGTCCCTCTGGCCAGGTTGAGGGTTGGTGAATATCTGGGTAGACAATCTTTGCCACAAATGGGGCCTGTCCTTTTTCGGTTTGCCACTCCCGTAACTTCAAACTGTACCGCAACTGCTGCATTAACATGGCTCGATTCATCAACCGGAAAGCCCGCTGTACGAGAGGGTCAGTTTTTAAAAGATCAATTCCATTCCGCATCCGGGTTAAACAAACACGGCAATTATCAAGGTGGCGACCGGCTGCGCTTTGCCACTCAGTCGGACCACCTGCTAACTCGGTAGCAACAATTTTTTCCTGCTCGATAATCCACTGTTCATACCTGTTGCAGAGGCCAGACAGGGTGTTAAGCATCAAAGCTGAGTCACCATAATCACTCAGGTCATACATCTTCAACTGCAAGTCATCAAACTGGGTGGGCAGGATAGGTTTTAACTCGTAGGCCGGAATGACCTCAGAGCTAACTTCTCTGGCTGTCCCATCGCCAACATCTTTCCAGGTTGGCGCACAGCCGTGCCCAATGGCGAAGGTGTTGTATTTACGATACAGTAATTGCATAGATTGCTCATCTTCAATATCCGAGGCGATCTTTCGGGTGGGGTAAGGTAAAAAACAGGCCGAATTATCCTGGGCGCGGACACTAAACGTAACTTGAAAGAAACAATCCTTGTTACTGACGCGCTCACCCTCAGATTGACGACGATTGACCAGAGAAAAAGTGAAAAATTGACCCTCAGTATCCTGCCCCTCTCTTCTGGTTCGATTGCGGATGTCCAACTCCAAACCAGTTGGCTTGCCATCTTTCAATATTGAGATTTGACGGGAACGGTTGGCTGGCGTAGGTAATTCGGCCTGAGAAATCTTAATTTCTGTATCCAGTGGCTCTCGATGAAATTCCTTTCTTGTGCGGGGATTGCCTTCTTTGTCTGTCAGCAGCTTACCTTCTCTATCCTTCGCTGGGGCATCTTTTTCATTGTAACGTCCCGCCTGCACTTTGATGATTAATCCATCCTCCGGCACAACAAGAAAACTACTGAACCCCATTGCTGAGGGAAGAAAGTTATTGGCCAGATTCAGCGTATCGTCATTGATCTCATCATCCTCTCCTCCAGAGCCATAGCCCCCCTCACTACTTTCCAGATCGGGGCGGCTATCATCATCGGAGGCCGCAGCTTTTTCAATAGCCTCCGTTTCGGCTTTATCGGTCGTGTCCAACTCCTGATACGGTGTGGTTTGAGGAAACAGAATTCCAGCCCCATACCGCAATCGGGGCGGTTCGTTAATCAGGATTTCTTCACCATTTTCCTGAATATAGGGAGCTACAGGATCAGGACCAACTAATTCTCTTTTTAGAAAATCCAGTAATTGCTCACGCATGGTTCACTCCAGTCTCAATTTAAGCAGGGCGTTATACTCCTGGCGAACATGTTCATTCAAAAGCAGGTATAGACTGACTCGTGCTCGTGACATCCCAATATACAAATATGCCTTGAATTCATCATCACCAAGACGGTCAATATCTGTTAAGATAATGTAGGAATTTTCCAATCCTTTGAAGCTATGGATTGTAGAGAAGGTAATAGATTCGGGCGGACGAAAGCTGGTTCGATATTGGGTCAAATCAACTATCTGAAAATCGGCAGGTTTGATCTTGTCGATCCCCGTATTTTCAAATCTGAGCGGAGATAAAATTGTTACGTTGGCCGAGGTAATGCTTTGATGTCGCAGTTGTCGCAAAGCCTTCTTTAACTTGTGTATCTTTTCTCTTTCATCTTTGTAGAAGAAGTACTCGACCGGCAAGCCCTCAATCTTGCTGGGCAGAAACGGGAGAACCTTAAAACCGGAAAGTAGTGATGTTTCTTCACCTATCGGTCGAGTATTGCGGCAATTGGTTGTTAACCGAAAACGAGCAAAGCTGGCCCGCTGTTCCAGTAAATCATACATCTCGTCGGCAGACAGGTCGGCATAAATGGCCTGTCGTTCAAAATCACAATATATTTCCCAATTTCCCCCGGCCAACCCACCCTTTAACAACGCATCAAAAACATCGAGATATTCTGGCCGGAGCAAATCCTGACCTTCATCAATGATGAGATGATCGAAGGGTTCTATTTC
>CAZWZZ010000400.1:2229-6119 GCA_964638395.1 uncultured Caldilineaceae bacterium | reverse complement strand
CCGAGCTTAGGGTCAGTTGTCCTTTGTCAGTGGTCAGTTGCAAAGGACAACTGACCACTGACCACTGACTCATCATCCAACTTTGGGATCATTTAAATCTTGGAACTGCCTTAAGCGGGAGGAGAGAGCATGTTTTCTGACAATAAAATAAAGTTTAGGGGCCACTATCGGCTGCTATTCACTCTGCTCACTCCGCTCCTGTTCAGCCTGGCCGCCTGTAGCGAGGCTTCGACGCCGAACCAATCCCTCTTTACCCCCGTTCGGCCCGACCCGACCGCGACGCCCACGCTCAGCCTGGCCGCCGGCAACGCGCCCGAAAAAGCAACGCCCACCTCCGTGGTTCCTCCCCAGGTTCCTATCAGTCGCTACACGCACCCCGATAATCGGTTCAGCATCGACTACCCGGAGAGTTGGGAGTTCTTCGAACGGCCCGATGGCGTCGTTTTCATCGAGCCGGGCGATAACGTCGGATACAGTGTTTTTTTTAGCGATGTCGGCGAAACGTATAATGAGACGGAACTCAACCAATATTTGGTCAATTTCGTGGGCCAAAATTTTGCCCAAAAGGATGAGTCCTTCTCCGTCATCAGTCCGGAGCAGGTGACCGATGATTTTATTGTGGCCCAATTCTCCGGCGTCGATCCTAACCTCGGCCCGGCTATCAATGAAATCCGGGTTTCGCAAACGAACACTTTTGTCTTCACCCTCCTCATCAGCGCCATCGAAACACAGTGGGAGATTTCCCGGCAACGGTTACAGGCGCTGGCCGATACTTTCACGCCGCTCGACACCACCACCGGCCCCGCCCCCCAGGGCACGACCGAACCGGCGCCCGAGGAGCCGGTCTGGCTGCTGGTTGGGCCGACGAGCAATGAATTTGGCTTTGTGGCCCCCAGCGATTGGGACATCGTGGAAAAAGATGAGCGGACCGTGGTGGTTGTCAGGAACGATCTGGATTTTCGCTTTGAGGCCAACCTCACTCCCTGGGATGGCTCTGAAAGTGGTTATGAGGCGGCGGAAGCGGCGGCTCTCCGCTACCTCGCAGAGATCGAGGCGACGTATGACAATCTCGAACATCGTCCCCCGAAGCCGTTTCCGCTGGCCACCACGGATGGGGCCACCATCGACTTTCTGTTTACGGAAGATGAGACAGAGATGGCCGGCTCGGTCATCACCACGGTTGAGGCGGACGAGCTGTACCACGTGGTCTTCATCGCTCCGGCCGCCCTGTATGAGGGGGCGCTGGAGTGGTTCAACCCGATGCTCCAGAGTTTCACCCTCCTCGACCCGGAAGAGTTGATTATTGAGGAGTAGATGGATGATGCCGTCGTTGCAAGAGGCCCCGGTTTACGAACGCATCTATGGCCTGGTTCGCCAAATTCCAGCGGGGCGGGTGACGACCTACGGGCAGGTGGCTGCCGCCGTGGGAGGCTGTACGGCGCGGATGGTTGGCTATGCAATGGCCGCGCTGCCCCTCGAAACGGATGTGCCCTGGCAGCGGGTTATCAACCGTCAGGGCAAAATCAGCCCGCGTAGCAGCGGCCTGGGCAGCGCCCGGCAACGGCAACTGCTCGAAGCGGAGGGAGTCCGTTTCGATGCTAAAAATCGGGTTGATTTTGAAAAATTTGGCTGGTCGGGGCCGGCGTGGGGTTGGTTAGCGACGCATGGGTTTTATCCGTTGCCGCCGTTAGATTAAGACAAGCTCGCTCATAGCCAGTCACGGACTTGGCGCTCTATCTGTCGGGTGATTTCTGCCTCAGTGCATTAGGCCGCTTTATCCAGCAGACCGCCGATAGGCCGGCCCTGGTCGTCATACAACTCCGGTTTGGCCTGGCCCCGGATGACGGCGGCGGTGATGATACATTTCTTGATTTCTTGAGTCGAGGGAATTTCATACATCGTATCCAGCAGGGCCTCTTCGATGATGGAGCGCAGACCACGTGCCCCGGTTTTGTGGCGGAGGGCCAGTTCGGCGGCAGCGACGAGGGCTTCGTGGCTAAAGATTAGCTCGACGCCATCCAATGTAAAGAGTTGCTGGAACTGTTTGGTGATGGCATTGCGCGGCGTGGTCAAAATCCTCATCAGGGCCGCGTGACCGAGCGGCTCGACATTGACCATAACCGGCAAACGGCCTATAAATTCGGGGATGAGGCCATAATCCAACAGATCATCCGGCGTGGCCTGACTGAGTAAGTGGGCCGTGTACCGATAAGCCTGCTCCTCTTTGAAGCGTTGTTGCTCCTCTTTGGTCAGAGGCATAACCTCTTGCAGATGGCTCACGGTCGGGCCGACATCACCCTCTACAGGTGATGTCTGGGAGGGTGTACGGTTCGATTGACCGAAGCCCATCTGGGATTTGACCCCCAGCCGCTCCTCAACAATTTTGTCTAAATTATCGAAGGCTCCGCCGCAGATGAAAAGAATATTATTGGTGTTGATCTGGATGAAATCTTGGTGGGGGTGTTTGCGGCCACCTTGCGGAGGAACGTTGGCCTGCACGCCCTCGATGATTTTCAGGAGGGCTTGCTGCACCCCTTCCCCGGAGACATCGCGGGTAATCGAGGGGCTGTCGCCGGTTTTGCGGGCCACTTTGTCGATTTCGTCGATGTAGATGATGCCCTGTTCGGCCCGCTCGACATCATAATCGGCGGCCTGGATCAGCCGGAGGAGGATGTTTTCGACATCCTCGCCAACATAACCGGCCTCGGTCAGCGCGGTGGCATCGGCAATACAGAAAGGCACATCCAAAATGCGGGCCAGCGTCTGGGCCAGCAGGGTTTTGCCACACCCCGTCGGCCCGATGAGCATAATGTTGCTTTTTTGTAGCTCGACGCTGTCCTGGCCCGCATGGATGTGCCGATTGATCCGTTTGTAATGATTGTAAACGGCGACGGACAGAACCTTTTTGGCCCGATGCTGACCGACAACCCACTCATTCAGACGCTCGTAGATTTCTTTCGGAGACGGCAGGCGATTCAACTGCAACTCTGCCGTGACCGAGTCGGGTTTATCATCTTCCAGAATTTCCCGGCACAGATCGACACATTCATCACAGATGAAGACCTGATCCGGTCCGGCAATGAGGCGATTGACCTCTTCTTGGGTGCGTTTACAGAATGAGCAAACTTGTAGATCAGAGCGGAACCGATTCGTCATTGACTTAAACTCGCTTACATTCTTTTGCTACTGTTTTTCTCCATCGGCTCGATAGCCGCTTCCCCCAAAACATCATCTACCAGACCATACTCGACAGCACCGTGAGAATCCATAAAGCGATCACGCTCAAAATCCTCAGCGATTTGCTCGACGGTTTGGCCGGTGTGCCGACTGAGGATGCCGTGGAGTAAATCCTGCATCCGCTTCAATTCTTTGTATTGAATTTCGACATCGGGGGTGTAGCCCTGCGCCCCACCACCGGCGGGGTGCATATGAATAGTTGAATGGGGCAATGCATAGCGCCGCCCATTTTCACCGGCAGCTAACAAAACAGTCCCCATGCTGGCCGTCACGCCCACGGCGTAGGTGCTAACCGGGGATTGGATTTGCTGCATAGTGTCATAGATGGCCAACCCGGCATAAATGGAACCGCCGGGCGAGTTGATGTAAATTTGGATCTCCCGCTCCGGGTCTTCCCGGTTGAGGTACAGTAACTGGGCCACAATGAGGTTGGCCACCTGGTCGTTGATCGGTGTCCCCAGGAAAATAATCCGCTCTTTCAGGAGCAGAGAGTAGATGTCATAAGCCCGTTCGGTGCGTCCGGTACTTTCGATGACCATCGGCATAACGGCTTGGGGTAAATGGAATGACATGATTTTTTTAAATGTCCTTTCTAAAACAAAACGTTACAGTTGTCTGCAAACAAAGGCTATTATTGCTTTTTTGGCAAAAAA
>CAZWZZ010000400.1:0-2129 GCA_964638395.1 uncultured Caldilineaceae bacterium | reverse complement strand
GGTTAGGGATTTCTCCGCCTTCGGCTACGAAATGACATAACGGTTGAGTGGCGACAGACTACGTTTTGGTGGTAACAGGGGACTCGGCCTCTTCGTCCGTCTTTTTATCGGCAGCGCCATCATCCTCTTCATTCTCTTCGACAGTTGGTTCAACACCGCTATTTTCGGCCCCACTTTCAGAGTCATCAACCGCCGGTGCGGCCTCACCGCTCTCGCTGCCAGTCTCGGAGTCTACCAAAGCGGCTGCTTCCCCGATCTCCTCTGCGCCGGGTTCGGGAGCCTCCCCTTTGGCAATGGCCGCCAGACGCATTATCGCCTTTTGGACTAACAGTTCGTTGGATAAACGGCCCTGGCTCGCTTCGGAGGCCAAAATACTTTGCCAAATTTGTTCGCTCCCACCGCCAAACGTATCGGCGATTGACTTGGCCCGCTCCAGAATCTCCGACTGGTTGACGGTCAGTTTTTCCAGAGCAGCCAACTCGCCGAGGACCAGACTGCGTTCAATATTCTGGATCGAACTTTGGCGAATGTCCTCCCGAAACGCCTCTTCGGTTTTACCTTCGATTTGCAGGTAGTTTTCCAGTTTTAAGTTAGACTGGCGCAGTTGATCGGTCAGGCGCTCCACTTCGGCATCGATCATGTCATCTTCAAAGGCAACCGGCCACTCTATCTTCTCGGCCCCCTCGATGATCCTATCCAGCATCTCCTCACCCAATTTTTGGTCACGCTCAACCTCTCGGCGAGCTTTGAGGTTTGACTCGATGCGTTCTTTCAAGGCATCTAACGTGTCAAATTCACCAATCGACTGGGCGAAATCATCGTCGAGCGGATCAAGTTCTTTTTCTTTGACACTGTTGATCTTGACCTCGAAGGTGATTTCCTTACCGGCATACCGCTCATCGTCATAATCTTCGGGGTATTCGACTGAAAATGTCTTCTCTTCGCCCGCACTCAGGCCCAGCAACGGCGTCGTTAAATCCGGCTCACCGCTATCCATCTCCTCATCATCCATATCGCCCTCATCTTCGTCCGGTAGAGTCAACTCATACTCCACCGACTCGTGATCGGCCAGAATCTCCTCCCCATCCTTTTCGACCACGACCATATCGACCAGGTCATTGGGTTGGGTGGGGCGCTCTACGGGGACCCAAATTGCACTCTGTTCCCGGAGTTTTTCTAATTCTGCCTCGACTTCCTCCGCAGTCACTCCGACCGGCTCGAACTCAAGGCGCAGGTCCCGGTAATCACCTAACTCTACCTGGGGCGGACCTGGCACTTTCACTTTTATGGTGAGGGGGTTCCAGTCAATACTATCTAACGAAATCTGAGCCACCGGTCGCAAATCAGCCTCTTTGAGGCCATCATTAATCAGCTTTTCAGCCGCCGACTCCAGGGCTTCTTGCTGTACGGCTTCCAGACCGAAGCGCCTGACAACCGTGTTGAAGGGTGCTTTGCCCCGCCGAAAGCCGGGAATCTGCACCTCGCGGGCAATCCGTTTCGCCGCTTTTTTGAGCATATCTTGCTCTTTGGCCGGCTCGACCTCGATGGTCATTAAGACTTCACACCGCTCTAATTCTTCAGTTGTAACCTTCACAGGGTAAACCTCATTCTGTAAGTTATTTCAGCGTAAAAATCATCATAGCATAAATGCTTGAGAACGCAACTTGCCAGAGTTCTACAACCGTCCCGATGTTTGATGATTCTACCCGATTTACCAATAAAGCACAAGTTGACATAAAAATAGTTAAGGTGGCTTTTTTAGCGATTTGGCAATCCTGCCCGCTTGTGCTACACTATAAAGCCGTGACCCCTGCTGTTCACGTGATGCGCCACGCGTCTTGAGCCAACACTTCCTTGAATGGGAGCCGACGTTTTAGAAGGGATGCGATAGCCGGCGACAAGGCAAGGCAGTACCTTCTATTCAGGCACCCCCCTGCTATAAGCAGGTTCAAGGACAACTGGAAGGCACACGGTTCAGCGGGGGTTTCTCTTTTTCAGGAACATAAACAAGCCTCACGCTACGCAAAGTGTGAGGCTTTTCTCTTACCACTCCACATCACAACAGCCATTTTGCCAATGCAAGATCACATTGCCCCGGTTGCTATCGAGGCGGATGAACGCCTCGCCGA
>CAZWZZ010000399.1:2156-6122 GCA_964638395.1 uncultured Caldilineaceae bacterium | reverse complement strand
ACAACTCGTAGATCAGGCGGATGATTTTGGCCAACTGCTGGCCCACATCCTCGGCATAAATATATTTTAACGACAACAACCCGATTTATCGTGCGGATTGGTTAGGTCGCTCATCGTGGCCGGATTATAGGCAAGATGGCCGGAGGGCGCAAGCGTCCCCGACACCCCCAATATCCCCCCGCAGTTTGGGAATCGGCCCCCTTCGGTATACAATAGTTACACCCTGGTTTGACAATGTCACATTCACATAATATGACCCTGAAAAGCCGCCCCAGATCCCCACAGAGGGGACGCGAAGCGAAGCCAGAAATTCCCCCCGCTGGGGGGCTAGGGGGGCGAATGGGACAATTTGACAATGTCACATTTTGACATTGTAGAAATAGATACAAACAATGAGGAACGTCCCCCTCCCCCGGGGGAGGGCCAGGAGAGGATGAATTTCTGGTCAATCCGTAATACATTTCTGCCAAACCGACCACCCACCAAACAGATTATGAACAGCCAAACCTTGCTCTTTCTACTACCCTATAGCCTCTCTGCCCTGCTATCCGGCGGCCTGGCCCTCTATGCCTGGCGACGGCGGCGCGTGGCCGGGGCCACCGCCTTTAGCGGCCTGGCCCTGACCCAGGCCCTGTGGACCACCGGCTTCATCTTCGAGCTTCTCAGCCCCACCCTGGCCGGTAAAATCTTCTGGGATGATCTCCAATTCATCCCCGCCCTGCTGCTGCCCATTTTTTTCCTGGCCTTTGCCTGGGAATACAGCGGGCGCCCCCCGACCCACATCCAACGACGCCTGCTCCTGTTGAGCCTGCCCTTCCTCATCTTCTGGCTGCTCCTCCTGACCGATCCGGTCGATCACCTGATCCGCACCAACAGCCGCCTCATCCCCGGCGACCCCTTCGATGCCCTCCTCTACGACTTCACCCCGGTCGATCTGGCCATCATCCTCTACGGCTATGCCCTGCTGATCTACAGCGTCGTCCTCCTCCTCAACCGCTTCGTCCACCCCGGCCCCCTCTACCGCCGCCAGATTGGGGCCATCCTGATCGGCTTCCTCATCCCCCTGACCGGCATCGCCCTGACCGTGGCCGGCATCACCTTTACCTTCCACCGGGACATCTCCCCCTTCACCTTCACCATCGGCAACCTGATTATCGCCTGGGGCCTCTTTCGCTACCACCTGTTCGACCTCGGCCCCATTGCCCGCGACATCCTCATCGAACATATGCGGGATGGCGTCCTCGTCTTCAATGCCCAGAATCGCCTGGTCGATTTCAACCCGGCCGCCGGCCGGCTGCTCGATCTCCGGGCCACGGCCATCGGCCAACCGGCCGGCGTGGCCCTGGCCGCCTGGCCGGCCCTGCTCGACCGGCTCAACAGCGACAGCACGCCCCCCACCCTCGGCCTGGAGACCGCCGCCGGGCCGCGCCACCTCGAAACCAGCCTGACCCCCCTCCCCACCGGCCGGGGCCGCCTGCTGCTCCTGTACGACGTCACCCGCCGCCACGAGGTTGAAACCGCCTACCAAACCTTGACCGACTACACCCTGCAAGGGCTGCTCATCTTCCAGGATGAGCGGGTTCTCTTTGTCAACAACCACCTGGCCCAGATATTCGGCTACAGCGTCCGGGAGCTACAGGCCCTGTCCGTCTCCCAATTTATTGAGCGGCTGATCCACCCCGATGATCGAGCTATGCTTCTCGAACGGCGCCGGCAACGGCTGGCCGGGGAGAACCCGCCGGCCCGCTACGAAATCCGGGGCCTGCACCGGGCCGGTCCCCTGCGCTGGCTGGATCTGTTCGCCACCCTCATCACCTACCACGGCCGGCCGGCCATCCATGTGGCCCTTATGGATATTACCGAGCGGAAACAGGCCGAGTTAGCCCGCCGGGAGCGGGCGGAGCGGCTCCGCTCCACCCTGGCCTCGATGGATGATCTGGTCTTTACCCTCGATGCCCAGGGGCTCTTTCTCGATTACCACCAGCCCCACAAGCTGGCTGATCTGTATATGCCCCCGGCGCAGTTCGTGGGCCGCCATTTCCGGGAGGTTTTGCCGCCGCCCGTGGCCGGGCAACTGGCCGCGGCCATCGAGACCGTCAGCGCCACCGGCCAGGTCCAACAGTTTGAATATGCGCTGGAGATGCAGGGCCGGACCCGCTGGTCCATCGCCAAGGTCTCCATGCGCCGCACCGAGACCGGCCACTTTGCCGGGGTGACTATCGTCAACCGCAACATCACCCCCCAAAAGGAGATGGAGGCCGCCCTGCGCCAGAGCGAGGCCCGCTACCGGGCCGTAGTCGAGGCCCAGACCGAGGTCATCAGCCGCCACCGGGCCGACGGCACCTTCCTCTTTGCCAACGAGGCTTACTGCCGCTTCTTTGGTCGCTCGCTGGACGATCTGCTGGATACCACCTGGCAACCGGTGGCCCTGCCGGAGGAGCGGCCCCGGATCGAGGCCCAACTGGCCACCCTCAGCCCGGCTAACCCGGTCGTAATCATCGAAAACCGGGTCTACGACGGCCAGGGGCAGATCCATTGGATGCAGTTCATCAACCAGGCTTTTTTTGATGAGGGGGGCCACCTGGTCGAGTTTCAGGCGGTGGGCCGGGAGATTACCGAGCGGAAACAGGCCGAAGCCGCCCTGCGCCAGGCCAAAGAGCAGGCCGAAGCGGCCAACCGGGCCAAGAGCGCCTTCCTGGCCACGATGAGCCACGAACTCCGCACCCCCCTCAACGGCATCCTGGGCTATGCCCAACTGCTCAAGCGGCGGCTCGACCCGGCCCACCCCGCCCACCACGGCCTGGCCACCATCGAGCAGAGCGGCTGGTATCTGTTGACCCTTATCAACGACATCCTCGACCTGGCCCGCATCGAGGCTGACCGGCTCGATCTCCAGCCGGCCGAATTTGACCTGGGCCGGATGATCCACACCCTGGCCGATATGATCGGGCCCCGCATCCAGGCCAAAGCCCTCCATTTCCGCCTGGAGACGACGGCCATGCCGGCCATCGTCCGGGCCGACGAAAAACGGCTGCGCCAGGTGTTGCTCAACCTGCTCAACAACGCCCTCAAATTTACCGAGCAGGGCCGGATCAGCCTGGCCGTGCAGCCCAGCCCGGAGCAGGCCGGCTGGTGGCGCTTCACCATCCGGGATACCGGCGTTGGCATCCCCGCCGCCGATCTGGAAACCATCTTCGAGCCGTTCCAGCAGGCCGGCCAGGCCGGGCAGCAGGCCCAGGGGGTTGGCCTGGGGTTGACGATCAGCCGCACCCTGGTCCGGCTCATGGGCGGGGAACTGCGGGTGACCAGCGAACCGGGCCGGGGCAGCGCCTTCTGGTTCGATATGCCCCTGGCCGTCGTCGTCAGCCGGGCCGCCCCCCTCCCCCAACCCGATCCGGCCCGGATTACCGGCGTCCGGGGCCGCCCGCCCCGCCTGCTCCTGGTTGATGATGATGCCGATAGCCGGACGATGCTGGTCGATCTGCTGGCCCCCCTCGGCTTCAGCCTGGAGCAGGCCGGCGATGGGCAGGAGGCCCTGGCCCTGGCCCGCCGCCGGCCCCCGGCAGCCATCATCACCGATGTCTTGATGCCCGGTATGGATGGCTTTGCCCTGACCCGCCATCTGCGCCAGGCCCCGGAGCTGGCCGAAACGGTCATCATCGCCACCTCTGCCGATGTCACCCAAGACAGCCACGACCGGGCCCTGGCCCTGGGCTGTGATGATTTTCTGCCCAAACCGCTCCAACTGCACGATCTGCTGGACAGCCTGAGCCGCCATCTCCAGTTGGCCTGGCAGACCGCCGCCCCTCCCCCTCCGACCGCTCCGACCTCTCCGACCGCTCCCCCTCCCGACCGGGACAGCCTGGCCCCCCTCCTGACCGCCACCCGCAGCGGCGACATCCGGGCTATCCATACCCAGTTAGCCCCCCTGGCCACCACCCACCCCACCTTCGCCCACCAGGCCGA
>CAZWZZ010000399.1:0-2056 GCA_964638395.1 uncultured Caldilineaceae bacterium | reverse complement strand
ATACCCAGTTAGCCCCCCTGGCCACCACCCACCCCACCTTCGCCCACCAGGCCGAGACATTACTCCGGCAGTTCCAACTCAACGAGCTAGAGGCACTGCTGGTGGGGATGATGGAGAATGGAGAATGAAGAATTGAGAATTAAGAATTGAGAATTGAGAATTGAGAATTAAGAATGAGACAATGAAGAATGAAACAATGAAAAATGAGACAATGAAGAATGAGACAATGAAGAATGAGACAATGAAGAATGAAGAATGAAGAATGAAGAATGAAGAATGAACAACTGACAACTGACAACCGACAACTGACAACCGACAACTGACAACCGACAACTGACAACTGACAACCAACAACTGACAACCGACAACTGACAACCGACAACCGACAACTGACAACCAACAACTGACAACTGACAAAAAACAAAGGACACCTTATGTCACAAGACGTGCCGGAGACGATTCTGATCGTCGATGATAATGCTCAAAATTTGCACTTGCTGTTTGATGCGTTGCAGGAGAGATACCGCATTGTGGTGGCCCAGGATGGGCCGAGCGCCTTGACCCGCCTGGCGCATACGTCGCCCGATCTGCTGCTGCTGGATATTATGATGCCGGGTATGAGCGGCTTCGAGCTGTATGAGCGGGTCCGGGTTGATTTTCCGGGGCTGGATGCGCCGGTCATCTTTCTCAGCGCCCTGTCCGATACCGCTTCCGTGACGCGGGGTTTCCGGCTGAGCGCCGTCGATTATATTACCAAACCGTTCCGCCTGGAGGAGGTGCTGGCCCGGGTCGAGAAGCATCTCTCCCTGCGCCGGCTGCGGCGGGCGCTGGAGGCCAAAAATGTCCAACTGGAGCGGGAGATGGCCGAGCGTCGCCGGGCCGAGGCCCAACTGCGGCTGATGGAAGCCGCCGTCAACCAAGCCAACGATGGCGTCCTCATCACCAGAGCCGAACCGCTGGACCCGCCCGGCCCGGAGATCGTCTACGCCAACCCCGCTATGGAGCGGCAGACCGGCTATGCCCCGGCCGCCCTGCGGGGGCAGACGCCCCGCATCTTCCAGGGGGAGGCCACCGACCGGGCCGCCCTGGATGCCATCCGCCTGGCCCTGGAACAGCGGCAGCCTATCCGCACCGAGCTGGTCAACTATACCCAGGCCGGCCAGCCCTTCTGGGTCGAGCTGGTCATCGCCCCGGTGCAGGATGGGGCCGGCCGGGCCACCCATTTCGTCTCCATCCAGCGGGATGTGGGCGAGCGCAAAGCGCGGGAACACTCCCTGCAACGGGCCTACGACAGCATCAGCCGCAAGGCCCGCCGCCTGGCCCTGCTGAATGAGGTGGCCCAGATGATGGCCACCGTGGTCGATGGGGGACGGGCGCTGGAGATTGCCACCGGGCTGCTCAACCGCCTGTTCGAGAGCCGCAGCGTGGCTATTCTGCTCCGGGATGAGGCCGGAACCGGGCTGCAACCGGTCAGCCAATTTCCCCCGACCACCCCCCCGCTGCCGGCACGCCCCCTGGCCATCGAAGGGGATTGGCTGGCCGAACGGGTCATATGGGACAGACGTCCGGTGGTCAGCGGCCCGGCCCGGCCCGATCGCCCCTCCCCCCTGGCCGCCACGCTCCTGTCCACGCCCGGCTACCTGCTGGCCGTCAGCCTGGTGGCCCGCACCGAAACCACCGGCCTCCTCCTCATCACCCGCCCCCCCGACCGCCCCTTTGATGAGGAGGAGATTGAACTGGCCCAAACCACCGCCGGACAGATCGCCGGGACGGTGGAGACCACCCGCCTGTTCGAGGCGGAACAGACCCAGCGCCGCATCGCCGAAGAAGCCCTGTATGAAACCGGCCTCCTCTACCGCCTGGGCAACACCCTGGCCAAAGCCCCCACCACCCACCAGGCCATCGAAGCCGCCCTCCGTGAATATCTGGCCGCCCTCGATCTGCCCCGGGGCCGCCTCATCCTCTTCGATCTCGACCGGGGCCTGTCCCACATCGAAGCCAGCCTGGGGGGGGGGGGGGGGGGGGGGGGGGGGGGGGGGGGGGGGGGGGGGGGGGG
>CAZWZZ010000398.1:2494-6123 GCA_964638395.1 uncultured Caldilineaceae bacterium | reverse complement strand
TTCGTAGAACAATTTGCTAAATTGTTCCATTTTGGGGCCACAACACGGCGCAAATTAGCAAGTTGCGCTACAAAATTCATTAACGATTGGCAGATTTACTGATGAAGCAACCATTACAACCCTGGCAACTGCTTGGCTCGACCCTGGCCTTTGACCAGCCCTGGATGCAGGTGCGGCGGGATACCGTACGTCTACCGGACGGCAAACTGATCGACGATTATTTTGTCTGGCTCGAAGGGGATGTGGTCCTGGTCGTGCCGGTCACGCCGGACGCTGAGTTTATTCTGGTACGGCAATACAAACACGCCAGCGGGCAAATTATGATCGAATTTCCGGCGGGGATGGTCGACTCCGGCGAATCCCCGGAGATGGCCGCCCGCCGAGAATTGGCCGAAGAGACCGGCTACACCGGCCCCACTTTCTCACTGCTGGCGACGTTGACCAACAACCCCACCAAGGCGGTCGGCACGATTTATGTCTATCTGGCCGAAAATGTCGAACAAACCGCCGCCCCCCAATTCGACGAAAATGAGGATATTCAAACGCTACGCTTCGACCGGGACCGGCTCATCGCCGGGATTATGTCCGGCGAGGTGTGGGTCACCGGCACGATAGCCGCCGCCTTTTTAGCCTTTCAGCGGTTAGGCTTTCTTGAGACATCCTCGGAATGATTGACATAAACCTTTCTTAATCTACTCCCGGTAAACTACGCCTGTCAATCCGACCTTAGAACCATTTTTTATCCATTCTTTGGCTGATGTCATCAAGGGCAAGGTCGGCTATACTGGAAGGCAATGACAACATTAGAGAGTAGAGATTGGGAGATTGAAAATTTTACTTCAATCAGTAGACCTTAGCATCCTGAGTAAACCGAGGCACGAGGTTGTATCGAAGGGTGCGCCTATGGTCTACTGTTAATCTCCCAATCTCCCAAACAAATTCCCAAGGAGTAACCAATGTCCGCCAATATAGAAATCATGCAATCCCCAAAACAGCCCCCGCTGGGGGCGCTTTTGGTCAGCCTGATCGACAAACCGGGCGATACCTTCCGGGCGCTGGCGACCCGTTCCGGGCCGTGGCGCTGGCTGTTGCCGGTGTTGATTAGCTTTCTGGCCCTGGCCGTGGTGGCCTTTGTCCAAACCCCCTACACCATAGAGCTGGCCCGGCAGCAGGCCGAGCAGCAGTTAGCCGCGATGCCCCCGGAGCAGGCCGAGGCCGCCCGCCAGAGTATGGCCTGGTCTCTTTCCTTTCCGTTTATGCTAGGCACGACCCTGGTCACCGGGCTGCTGGGGTTGATCCTGGCCCTGCTGCTCCAGGCCGCCTTCTTCTATTTTGGGGCCATGCTCCTCGGCGGCGATGATGTCAACTTTGGGGCGGTTTTCACCATGAACGCCTGGGCGCGGCTGCCGTTGGTCCTGGGGTCGCTGGTGCTGGCCGGCTTCATCGCCGTCAGCGGGCGCTTCATTCAATATCCGGGGCTGGCCTTTCTGGTGACCAGCGGCGACCCGATGCAGGATGCGACCAACCCGATGATCGCCCTCCTGTCCGGCGTCGATCTCTTCTGGGCCTGGAGCCTGGTGCTGCTGGTCATTGGCCTGGCCGTCGTCGCCCGCCTCAGCCGGGTCAAGGCCGCTATCTTGGTGGTCATCTATGCCGCCCTCGCCCTGGGTATCACCCTGCTGCCGTCGCTGATTTTTGGTAGTTTCGGCGGTTAACCCTGCGGGCAATCTATGAAACCTTTCAGGCTGTGCCGTCGTATAGGGTCAAGGTACTAATTTAGCCACCGATCATTACGATTTTGACAAATCCTGATCTGAAAGTGTGATGTTGTGAACAAACTCAAGCAAATCGACGAAGCCTTACTCAACCTATTGACCTTCGTCTTTCTTTATCCCGATTTTGAAAATAGACCTCAGACCAAGATCGCCAGCCTGTCCACCCTGATGGCCGTCGAAGTGACCCTCTTCGCTGTTTTGTTGGAGAGTGACTGGCTGACCGTCATCGCCCTGCCCTTCTGGCTGAAAGTTTTCTACGAGTGGCGGCTGTGGCTGCGTCTGAGAAACCGAGATCATCAACTTTGAAGCCTGTCCAGTAGCATCCTGGGTAGCGTGTCACGCCGTATAGCGCATATCGAAGGGTGCTACTGCACAGGCCCATTGTAGGAGAGCAATCTATGAAACGAACCATCATTATACTCATCATCCTCGGCAGCGTCATCGGCCTGACCGTGTTAGGCTACCAATATGCCGCGCCGGACAGCGAGCCGGTCAGCCCGGCCGACGACCCGACCGTCGAAATCGTCGAGGTCGAACGGGAGACGCTGGTCGATGTAGTCAACGCCACCGGCAGCATCGAGCCGAGCGCCGAAGTGGAGCTAAATTTCGAGCGGAGCGGCGTGGTCGATGAGGTCTTCATCAAACAGGGCCAGAACGTGACCGTCGGCACGCTCCTGGCCCGTCTGGAAACGCGAGACCTTGAACTGGCCATCAAGCAGGCCCAGATCGAGCTGGCCCAGGCCGAACTCGACCTGGAAGAGCTGTACGAGACGGCCTCTGATGAGGAGATCGCTGCGAGCCGGGCCAAGGTCGAAAGCGCCCGCCTCGATTTGGCCGAGTTGATCGACGACCCGGACAAAGAGGATCAACTGACCAAAGCCGCCGCCGATTTGCGGCTGAAAGAGGTCACGTTGAAAAAGGCCCAGTGGGATTATGACCAGGTGGCCTATCGGGGCGACATCGCCGCGATGGGTCAGGCTGATGCCCTGCAAGAGGCCACTTTGAGCTACGAAACCGCCCTGGCCGATTACAACATCGCCGTCCGCGACCTGGAAGCGACCGGCGCAGAGGTGGCCCAGGCCCGCTCGACGCTGTTGCAGAGCGAGGCTGATCTGGCCAATCTGCTGGAAGGGCCGACCCAGACCGAGGCAGCCAAACAGCAGGCCACCATCGAACTGAGGAAAATCGCGGTCGAGGAGGCCGTTCGCAGTTTGGAAGAGGCCGACCTGGTCTCCCCGACGGAGGGCGTCATTTTGGATGTGACCATCGAGCCGGGGGAGCGGGTTTTGCAGGATGCTCAGGGTGCGGCCCTGGTCATCGCCGATACTTCCGCCTATCTGCTCAAAGTGGAGGTGGATGAGATCGACATTGGCCGCATCAAGCAGGGCCAGCCGACGACGATCATCGTCGATGCCTTCGTCGAGGAAGAGTTGAGCGGCGAGGTCATCGACATCTCGCCCCGGCCCCTGGCCCAGGAGGGTAACTCGATTGTGACCTACGAAGTCACGGTCGCCATCGACACCGACCAGAGCAACCCCGGCCTGCTGTCGGGGATGACGGCCACGGCCAACATCGAAACCCGGCGGCTGGAGGAGGCCGTCGTCATCCCCAACCGGGCCATCCAAACCGAGCGCGGTCCCGACGGGGCGACCCTGTTCGTCGAGAAGCTGGATGAGGAGGGCAACCCGGTGCGGGTCGAGATCGAAATCGGCCTGCGGGATGGCTCGACGACCGAGGTGCTGGCCGGGCTGGAAGCGGGGGATCAAATCCTGATCCGCAGCCTGCCCGATACGTTTGGCCCGTCGCCGGATTTGTAGGATTGATCCACGAAGGCCACGAAGTGACACGAAGAGA
>CAZWZZ010000398.1:0-2394 GCA_964638395.1 uncultured Caldilineaceae bacterium | reverse complement strand
AAATTATGACAGATACCAACGGCAGCGTCGTCATCGACGCTCAAAATTTAACCAAAACCTACCAGATGGGCGAGGTGCAGGTTCACGCCTTGCGGGGGGCCTCGCTGCAAGTGGCGCGGGGCGACCTGGTGTCGATTATGGGGCCGTCCGGCTCCGGCAAATCGACATTGATGAACATCCTCGGCTGCCTCGACCAGCCGACATCGGGCGACTATTATCTCGAAGGGAGCGAAGTCGGCCAGTTGGATGACAACAGCCTGGCCCAGATTCGGGGCAAACGCATCGGCTTCGTCTTCCAGAGCTTCAACCTGCTGCCCCGGACCAGCGCCCTGAACAACGTCGAACTGCCGCTCATCTATAGCGGCTTGAGGCGAGGCGAGCGGCACCGGCGAGCGACCACCGCTCTGGAGATGGTCGGTCTCGGCGACCGGCTGCACCACAAGCCAAACGAGCTATCCGGCGGGCAGCAGCAGCGGGTGGCTATCGCCCGCTCGTTGGTCAGCCAACCGGCCATCATCCTGGCCGACGAACCGACCGGCAACCTCGACTCCAAATCGAGCGAGGAGATTATGGGCATCTTCCAACATCTCAACGAAGTCCAGGGCATCACCGTCATCTTCGTCACCCACGAACCGGACATCGCCGAACACACCCGGCGCATCATTCGTCTGGCCGATGGTGAAATCGTGGATGATGCGCTCGTCGCCGCCCCGCGCCGGGTCGGGGCCGCGCCCAGTTGGGCGGGCAGTTGACGTGCAAGGAGGTACGGAGATTAGGAGATTGCACAGTTGCCGTATTTTACCCCCCTCAATCCCCCCGAATCGGGGGGAAGTTGGCTCCTCCTCCGCTGCGGGGGAGGCTGGGAGGGGGTTTCTTGGGTGAACTGCGTCACTCTTAAGAGATTGGAAATTGCGCTTTAATCTCCCAATCTCCTTATCGCTAATCTCCAGATAAAATCAGGAACTTGTTTTTAGACGGTCAATAAGGATAACAGGTATGTTATTTGAAAGTATCTTAATCGCCCTCCGCGCTCTGATGGTCAACAAATTGCGGACCATCCTGACGATGCTGGGCATCATCATCGGCGTGGGGGCGGTCATCGGCTTGATTTCGATAGGCAACGGCTTCCGGCAGCAGTTCAACGACAGCATCGGCGGCCTGGGGACGAACGTCCTCTGGATTCAATCGGGCCGCTTCAATGTCTTTGGGCCGCAGCAGGCCGAAAGCAGCAGCACCCGCCAGAAGCCGCCGGAGCCGCTGACCCTGGCTGATGCCGAAGCCATCGCCGACCCGCTGAACGTCTCCGGAGTGGTGGCTGTGGCCCCCGAATACAGCGCCTTTGGGGCCACCAGTCGTGCCCAGCAGGAGATGCAGACCCAGATTGTGGGCGTGACGCCCGCTTACGAGACGGTTCGCAACCGGCAAGCAGTGCTGGGCCAGTTCGTGACGGCGGATGACATCACCCGCCGCACCCGTGTTGCAGTCCTGGGGGCGTCGGTGGCCCAGGAGCTGTTCGAGCCGTTCGAGTACCCCATCGGCGAAACAGTGCGTTTGAAGGGCATCCCCTTCGAGGTCATCGGCGTCCTGGAGGAGCAGGGGCAGAGCGGCTTCGGCCCCAGCCAGGATAACATCGTCCTGATCCCGATCACTACCGCCCAAACCCGGCTAGAAAATGCCGGAGCGCGGCGGGGCAGCCTCATCGTCTCGACCATCTATCTCCAAGCCGAGTCGCTAGATCGAATGGAGGAGATTTCGAGCCAGGTCACACGCCTGATGCGGGAGCGGCACACCCTGCTGGAGGCGGATACGGACGATTTTACCATCACCACCCAGGCCCAACTGCTGGAATTTGGCAACAGCTTCACCGCCGGGCTGACCGCCTTTCTCGGCTCGATTGCCGGAGTGTCGCTGCTGGTGGGCGGCATCGGCATTATGAACATTATGCTGGTCTCCGTCACCGAACGGACCCGCGAGATTGGCATCCGCAAAGCGGTCGGGGCCAAGCGACGGGATATTCTGTTGCAGTTCCTGGTCGAAGCGATTATCATTTCGTTGCTGGGCGGTTTTATGGGCATCGGTCTGGGGTACGGGGTGTCGGTCTTGCTGCCCCAACTCATTCCCAACCTGAGCGGCACGGTCGTCACCCCCGGCTCGATTCTGTTGGCCACCGGTTTCGCCCTGGCCATCGGCCTCTTTTTCGGCGTCTACCCGGCCACCCGCGCCGCCCGCCTGCGCCCGATTGATGCGCTGCGGTATGAATAGGAGCTTGAAGCGTGAAACGAACAACCAAAACATTCATCCAAACCCTCATTAGCTTAGCAACCATCCTCCTCCTGGCCGCCTGCGCCGCCGGGGAGAGCGCCCCCACGCCGACCATCGTCCCCCTCGACCGCA
>CAZWZZ010000397.1:0-6125 GCA_964638395.1 uncultured Caldilineaceae bacterium | reverse complement strand
TCATTACGTTTTGCGCCTTACGTTTTACGACGTTGTCAACCAAATTTCTTGGGGCCATGAACCAGCCCGAAAAATCAGTAGACCGCAATTGCACCCTTCGATACAACCTCGTGCCTCGGTTTACTCAGGATGCTGCGGTCTACTGAAAATTGATTTCAACGCCCCGTCTCCGGCAACAGCGTCGGCCAATCGGCGGCGAGGGATGCAGCCGGAGTCGGGGTGGGCGTCTCCAGTATGGGCAACACCAAATCCTCCGGGTAGCGCAGCAGGAGCCGGTAATCATCCCGGCTGGGCGTGCCCTCCGAGCGTTGGCTGACGATGCCGACCACGGTCAGCGGCGTGCCCAGCGGGATGTACGGGCGGCGGATGCCGGTGCTGCGCCGGACGTAAACTTGGGCCGGGTCGCTGCCGTCATCGACCCAGAAACGGACGCTGCCCCGAAAACGGACGGCCTGCCCGGTGAGCATCACCAGCAGCCCCTCATACGGCTCCAACAGCGAGGTCGTGACAATCGGCAGCGGCGGCGGCGGCGATCCCGGCTCTAACAGATCGACATCGCCCGGCTCATCGACCGCGATCTCCGCTTCGTGGTAAAAGCTGTGGAGATTGCCGACCACCTCCACCTTATCCCCCAACTGCACCGCCAGCCGGTGATCTTTGGGCAGGTAGATCATAATGCCCGCCGATTCGTCCTGAATGTACATCGTCCGCGCCCCCAGAATCCCCGGCGGGGCCGTGACCCGCCCCTTGATCTTGACCCAGGCATCATCCGTCAGCCGTTTGGCCTCGAAAATGGAGACCCGCAGTGGCCTGTTCACCTGTCGCTCCCAGTTGGGCTGGCTCGGCGAGGGGCCGCAGTCGTCGCTCCAGTCCGAACCGCCATCCGGCAGACGGCACCACGTCTGGTCATAGCCGGGCGAATGATCGTACCGAACGCTATCCACCGCCACCCCGGTCGGGTGGGACAGCGTGACGGTATCGCCGCCGTTGTTGAGGGCAAAGCCAGTCTGGGCCTGATAGAGGGTCAGAAAGCCTCGGGCCGGAATGGTCAGGCTGAGGGGCAGATGATAGACGATGTTCGACTCATCCGTCAGGGACCAGCCGCCCAACCCCACCGGGCGGTCATTAGGGTTGTACAGCTCCAACCATTCGTCATCCCCATCCGCCGTGCCGTTGCCGTCCCAATCGACATCGCCGGGGGCGGGCAAAAGCTCGTTGATGTAGACCGTCTGCGGGGTCAATTGGCCCGCCGCCCAGAGGGGGGCGCTGTAGGCCAGGTCGCCGTCGGCCTGGATCACTTTGGCCCACAGGTAATGGCCCGGCAGCAGATCGACCGGGCCGCTCCATTGCCCCGCGCCGCTATCGAACGAGACCTGAACCAGCGGCAGGTTAATGTCATACAGCAGCAGCGTGAACGGCTCCGGGTCGGGGTCGATGACATCAATGGTTAGATTGACCGGCCCGGCCTGGGGCAACAGACTGCCCATCCACACCTCCTCCGCCCGCAGGCTGACCGCCAGATTGCTATCCTCGGTGGCGAAAACCCGCCGCGCCCGCAACCCGTCGAGCAGATCGGCCTCGGTCAGGGCCGGGGCGACGATGCCGGTTCGGGCCGGGATGTCGAAGCCCCAGCGGGCGGTGTGGGTATCGCCGTTGATGGTCGGGGCCGTTCGCCAGCCGATCATATTGCTCCGCACGAAAGAGGGTTCGTAGGTGACGTAATCCTGAGCGCCGTTGCCGATTTCCTGCAAATAAACAACCTGGGCCGCCGCCGGATGGAAGGCGAAATCGTAAAAGGTGCCGCCGTAGGTGGGGTCGGGATGGTTGAATTGGGCGATGGCCTCCGGCCTGGTCAGCAGCCAGGTGTAAAATTCCGATAGGTCGGCAAACAGGGAATCTTCACGACTGAGCAGGGTATCATCGTTGAAAACGTTGATGTGACCGGCGGTCGCGTGGGTCCATTCGATGCCCCGCAGGGCGATAAATTGGCCGGGGACGGTGGCCTCATTGGTCTGGGTCAGGGTGCGCTGCCATTCCTCGTTTGTTAGCCACCAGCCGTGGTCCGTAATCGCATAAAAATGCAGCCCGGCGGAGCGGGCCTGGGCCAGGGCATAGTAGGGCGGTCCGGCCCCATCGGAGTAGGTGGTGTGGGCGTGGAGATGGCCCCAGTAGGCGTTCATACCGTCGGCCAACACCGCCGGAGCGGGCGGCGTGTCGGGCGGAGGCGGCGGCGCGGTAACCAGGCCGGGGGTGGGATCGGTGCTGAGGAAGTCGTGGGGCATCGAGTTGGTATCGACCGGCCAGGCCCGTTGCAGGCTGCGCGGGTCGGGGGCGGTGGCCGGGGGTTCCAGCCCCAGCGTTTCGTAAGCGCCGTTGCGGTAGGCCACGCTGTCGAGCAGGCTATCATCGGGACCGAGCAGCAGCAGCTCATCGCCATTGTTGGCCAGCGCCCAGCCGCCGCTGCCCCAGGCGGTATGTTTTTCCAGATTGGGCACGGTCGGCTGATCCGCCGCCCCCGGCTTGACCTCGAAATCGGGCAGGAGACCGAAGCGGGCCTGAAAGTCGGTAGCGTTTTTGGCGATGACCAGGCAGCCGGTCGGGGTCAGCATCTTTTGGGGCAGCAGATACATACTTTCGCCGCCTTCCGCGCTCTCCTCATCCCCCACTTTGTACCCGGCCACATCGACCGGCTCCTGGTTAGGATTGCAAATCTCGACAAATTCATCCCCTTCGCTGGAGGGGGTGACGCCGTCGTAGAGAAATTCGCTGATGAGCAGGGGCAGAACGGGCGGCGGGGGCGGCGGGGGAACCGTCGTGGAGTTGGGCTGTTTGGGTGTGCCGTTGAGAGGGTTGCCCTCAGCATCCAGGCCGTTGCGGGTGAGGGTATCGTTGCTGCCCCAGTTGCCATCGGCATCGGGCAGCAGGGGATCGAGCCGCTCCAGCGTCGGGTAATCCGGCCCGGCAGCCCCACCGGGCCAGGGACCGCCATCCCCGTTGGCTGTGTCGATCAGCAGGCCGTTGTTCGACAGAAAGAGACCCTCGCCGTCGTTGTTGAGTCCCCCGCTGTAAATCAGGTCGGCGGCGATGTCCGACACGGTGTCGTCGTCCGTCCGTTCCATTAAATAGGTTCCGCCCGGCGTGATGACCCCGGTCAGGGGCAGGCTCAAGCCGCCGGTGCTGGTCAAGACCCAGCCGCTCAGGCTGATGGTTTGGGCCGTGGTGTTGACCAACTCCAGCCATTCATCGGCCGAACTGGCCGCCGTTCCGCTCCAGGCCACTTCGTTGATGACCACCGCGCCGG
Organism: uncultured Caldilineaceae bacterium; assembly: GCA_964638395.1. Classification (GTDB taxonomy): domain Bacteria; phylum Chloroflexota; class Anaerolineae; order 4572-78; family J111; genus CAZWZZ01. The sequence goes on along the minus strand of CAZWZZ010000397.1, from coordinate 2,824 downwards.
GCGGGATGCTCCCCTGCGCGGTCGGTTCGGCCAGGGTTGCCGGCGGCATCAGCCCCCACACCCCAATCAGCAACAGCCCGGCCAGCAACAGCGTTCCATTGATGAGTCCCAAACGACGCATACGCCCCCCACGTTCTGGTGTGCAGATGAGGGGGAGCGTACCATATCATCACTGACATTTCTCAGTAATTTGTAGCTATTCAGCCGTTGTCCTAAAAACAGCAATGTCATAGCGGGGATTAGGAGATTTGGGGATTTTATCTAAAAATTTATCCCCTCATCCCCAAATCCCCGCGAAAAACGTTCGTTTGGGGAGGCCGCTGAACAGTTTTGGCGTGATTGTTGAGAACACGGATCGCCAGGATGGTCGGATTTGTTGATTTTAAGCCGTTAATTCCAGTAATCCATGGTCTAGTGGCGGCTAATCATAATCAGAGCGCAGGCGGTGTCGCGGGCGATGGCCAGGGTGACATCGCCGAAGACGCGGCGGCGGTGGCTGAGGCGGGGCAGCCCCAGCACGACCAGGTCGTAATTTTGGGCCAGGCCGGCCACCTCTTCGGCCACGGGACCGCTCTGGAGGATGATCTCGATGTTGGGCGTCCCGGGAACCTCTTCTTGAGCAAACAGCAGCAGTTCTTGATGGATGCGCTTCAGGGCCTGGGCTGAGGTTGAGGCCGGTACGATTTGCATAAACGTGATCTCCCGCTCGCTGGCCCGCCACAGGCTGCTCAACAGCCGCGCTCGGAGGGAGTCGTGACCGCCGTGACCGCCGACCGGCACCAAAATTCGGTTAGCCTCGGAGATGCGCCAGCCCGACTGCGGCGGACGCAGCACCACCACATCACTCTGGACATCGTTCATCAACTGCTCCAGTTCGGCGGCGGTTTTGTCTTCGGTGAAATCGCTCAGGCCGAGCAGCAAGCTCTCGCAGGCGTGGAGACGGGCCACCCGGCTGATCTCCTGCCAGGGATGACGGGCGACGGTGGTCAACGCCTCCGGGAATAGCCCGACGCTGAAAGCGGCCAGGAGGGATTGGCGCAGCACCGCCTGGGTATCGACCAACTGCTCCGGGACGGCGGTGGTCGGGGTCGGCTGTTTCGGTGCTTGGACCACCGACAGCAGCATGACCCGCCCAATGTCGGGCGGGGCCAGGGCATCGGCGACAAAGACCATCGACTCGGCATTGGCCGGGTTGGCGATGGGGGCCAAGACCAGCGGGCGACGGCCCCGCAACTTGAGCAGTTGGGGGTCGAGCGCCTCCGCCGAGGCATCCACCACCTGTGCCCGCCGTGCAAAAAAGATCAGATACAACCCCCCGCCAATCGTCAACCACACCCCGGCAATAATGCCGGCCATCGGCACAATCACGCCCTGAAAAATGGCTAATCCCAGACAGGCCAAAGCGCCGGTGAGCGGCACCGCCGGAAACCAGGGCACTTGAAAGACACCGGGCCGCTCGCCGCCGCGCCGGCGGGCCAGAATGCTGATGCCGTGGGCCAGGGCAAAGGTTATCAGGAAGATAAGGCTGGAGGCAGCCCCGGCGGCGGCCACATCGGGAATGACCAACAGAATGGCCACGATGATGAGGGTGGTGGCTAAAATGGCCGGGATGGGCGTCCCGGACACCGGGTTGATCTGCCCCATGTGGCGGGGCAGAGTCCGGTCGCGGGCCATCGCCAGGGCCACGCGGGAGGCGGCGAAAAGGTTGGCCTGTAGCGCGGAGAGCATCGACAGAATGGCGGCGACCATCACCAGCCAATACCCAAAGCGGCCCAGATAATTTTGGGCGGCGACGGCAATGATGGTGGCCGGCTGGCGGGCGCTTTCGGTCAGGATGTTTTGGCCCGGCTGCATGCCGACGGTGGCAATAATGAAGAGGAGCGGCAGGTAGATAATCAGGGCGATGCCGAGGGAGATGAGCATGGCCCGGGGGATGACCCGCCCCGGATCGCGCACTTCCCCGGCCACGGCGGCGATGAGGTCGAAGCCTTGCAAAGCAATAAAGGTGTAGCCCATCGCCTGGATCAAGCCGCCGATGCCGCCGGGAAAGAAGGGGGTCAATTTGTTGTTCACGGCTTCATCCGGCTGGCCGACCAAGACCCACAAGCCGCCGGCAATCAACACCCCAAAGACGGCCACTTTGCCGACATTAACCCACTGCCCGCCGCTGCTGCTCTGGCGGGTCAGATTGAGGGTGTAGAGGAGGGTAGCGCCGATGGCTAGAGCAGTCAACATCCAGGGCGAGGCCAACCAGTCCGGCACCTCCCCAAAATCGGCTTGCCAGACCTGGCCGATGATGGTCACGGCGAAGGAGGCAAAGCCCAGCGCATACAGCACGGCGGCTACAATCGAGGCGAACCAGACGACCCAGCCGACGGTGAAGGCGGCTTGAACCGACAGCACTTTTTTGGCAAAGGTGTAGGTTCCGCCCGATTGGGGAAAAGCGGCGGACATCTCGGCGAAACTGAGGGCGGTCAAGACGGCAATGACACCGTTCAGGCCAAAGGCGACGATGGCGCTCGGCCCGGTCGTCGCGAAGGCCACCCCGGCCAGGGCCAAAATACCGCCGCCGACAATGGCCCCCACACCGACGCTGACCGCCCCAAAAAGGCCCATCGTCCGCTGTCCCATTCTTTCTTCGATCATCTATTGCTTTGTGTCCTTGTGGGATGAGGTTTCAACTGTGAAATGTATCGCAATATCATAAACCGGAATGAACAATTTGGCAAACGCCGCATGTCGGGTAATTGGTAATTAGTTATTAGTTCGACAATGTCACATTCGGCGAAATGGCTCACGGATGGACACAGATTGACACGGATCA
>CAZWZZ010000396.1:0-6125 GCA_964638395.1 uncultured Caldilineaceae bacterium | reverse complement strand
TGCACACTGCCGTTGCTGCTGACGGCTTCCCACGGCTTGTCGCCATCGCCATACTGGAGATTTTTGTGGGATTCGGTTTCGCGGGTGGTGGACAGCGGGCCGGTGGCGGTGTAGTAGCGCACCCCGGCTACCATCAGCTCCTCCGCCGGGAAGCGGCTGATGACTTCGCAGCCATCTTTGGTGACCACCAACTCTTCTTCAATCCGGGCGGCCGACCAACCATCGGCGGCGGGCCAGAAGGTTTCCAGCGCAAAGACCATATTCTCTTTAATCACTTCCGGGTTGTCGAGCGACACCAGGCGGCTAAAGACCGGCTTTTCCCAGATGGCCAGCCCCAGGCCGTGGCCATATTGCAGGGCAAAAGCGGCCTCTTCACTGGGGAAGCCGAACTCCTCGGCTTTGGGCCACAGCTTGACGATGTCCGCCGTGGTTACGCCCGGCTTGATGTGGTCGATGGCCACATCAAGGTAGTAGCGACACCGTTTGTAGGCATCCACCTGGGCCTGCGAGGCGCTACCAACGACAAAGGTGCGGTAGTAGCAGGTGCGGTAGCCCATGTAGCTGTGCAGGATGTCGAAGTAGGCCGGGTCGCCGGGGCGCAGGCGGCGGTCGCTGTGCAGGTGGGGGTGAGGGTTGCAACGTTCGCCGGAGATGGCGTTGACGCCTTCGACGTACTCCGACCCCATACTGTACAGGACGTTGCTGACCAGGCCGACACACTCATCCTCCCGCATACCCGGCTGCATAGCCCGGTACAGTTCATCGTAGGCCGCATCGACCATCGACGCCGCCGTGTTGAGCAGGGCGATTTCATCCTGGGTCTTGATGACGCGGGCTTCCTGCATCAACTGCTGGCCATCGACCACGGTGATGCCCTCTTTTTGGAGGGCGAACAGAACGGGCGGCTCGACCATGTCGATGCCGAGCGGTTCATTTTGCAGGCCCCGCATTTCTAACTCCTCTTTGATGGTGCGGGCCACTTTTTCGGGCCGCCCCGCCGAGGGCGCCATCGCCCCGCGCAGGGTCGAAACCAGAGCGCGGGAGCGGTCACCCAGCCAGGGGCAGTAGAGTTGGTGATGCTTGGCCGCCGAGCCGAAATCCCAATTGATCGGCTCATCATCCTGGGGCAGCAGGGCAAAGCGGGCCACTTTATCAAAGGCCCACGTCCCAATCGTGGTGGCGGTGATGTAGCGGATGTTATTCATATCGAAGCAGAGGAGCGCCCCCATCTCCGACTCGCCCAGTAATTTCTTGATGCGGGCCAGCCGCTCGGTGCGCAGCCGCTCGAAGTCAATCCGCTCTTCCCAATCAACGCCCATCATTCCACTTGTTCGTAATGACATTATGTACCTCCGTTATCGTTAACTTGAATTTTTGTCGCTATTCCGTAGGTCGCATCCTGAGTAGGTTGGAGCGTAGCGGAAACCGTATCGAAGGGTGCGACCGCTGCGGCTCCACACCCTTCGATACGCGCTTCACTACGTTACGCGCTACTCAGGATGTTACGCCTCAAACAGCTACGAATGTTTATGCTTTCCCACACAGCGTCTTGGCCACCTCGATGACCTGGGCTGTGGTGGGGATGGTCAAATCCTCCAATCCCGGTGAAAAGGGGATGGGCACATTCATGGCCCCGATGCGCCGGACCGGCGCATCCAGGTAGTAGAACGCGCCGTCGGCGATGACCGAGGCAATCTCGGCGGTGACGCCATACTGTTCATACCCTTCATCGATGACGATGGCCCGGCTGGTCTTTTTGGCCGACTCGATCAACGTTTGTTTGTCGAGGGGCAGGGTGGTTCGAGGATCAATCACCTCGGCGCTGAGGTCGATGTCGGCCAGGGCTTCCGCCGCTTCGAGCGCAAGTTGCACCATGCTGCTGGTGGCGACGATGGTAATGTCCGTTCCCTCACGCTTGACATCGGCCACGCCAAAGGGGATGGTGTACTCCTCTTCGGGAACCGGCCCTTTCAAGGTATACATCATCTTATCCTCAAAAATGGCGACCGGATTGTCGTCCCGGATGGCCGTTTTCATCAACCCCTTGGCCTCATACGGGGTGGCCGGAACCGCCACTTTTAAGCCGGGTACGTGGCTCAACCAGGCGTGCAACGACTGCGAATGTTGCGCCGCCGAGCGTCGGCCCGCGCCCATCGTGGTGCGCAACACCAGCGGCACTCTGAGCTTGCCGCCGGACATATAGTGGGTTTTGGCCGCCTGGTTGACCAGTTGCTCCATCGACAGGGGCAGGAAATCGCCGAACATAATATCGACCACCGGACGCATGCCGGTCATAGCCGCGCCGACGCCGATGCCGGTGAAACCCGCCTCGGAAATGGGGGTGTCGATGACCCGCTCCCGGCCAAACTCCTCGACCAGCCCGGCCAACACTTTGAAGGGCGTCCCGGCTTCGGCCACATCCTCGCCCATAATGAAGACCCGCTCATCCCGGCGCATCTCTTCGGCCAGGGCTTCGTTGACGGCTTGTGAAAAGGTAATGACTCGACCATTCTTAGGCGTAGACATGTTGATCCACCTCCGCTTCGTCGGGATAGGCCGCGTCGAGGCCAAATTGAACGGCTGTTTCGGCCTCTGTCTCGACCTCTTCTTCGATTTGGGTAAATATTTGGCGCTCGGCCAACTTTTCGGCGATCAACCACTCTGACAGCAGCTTGAGCGGGTCCCGCTGGCTGCGCCACTCCTGCTCTTCCTCTTTAGAGCGGTAATATTCCCGGTTGATGTCGCCGACGTGGTGGCCGTGGTAGCGGTAGGTGTGGGCCAGCAAGAAACTCGGCCCTTCACCTTTCCGGGCGTGATCGACCAGACGTTGGGTCGTCTGGTAGACGGCCCGCACATCCTGGCCATCGACCTCTTCGTGGCGAAGGCCGAAGGCGGCGGCCCGGCCCGGAATAGTGCCCGCCGTCGTTTCGGAGAAGTGGGTGTACTCGTTGTATTGGTTGTTTTCGCAGACATAAATCACCGGCAGGTTCCACAGTTGGGCCATATTCATCACTTCGTAGAGCAAACCCTGGCCCAGCGCCCCCTCGCCGAAGAAGCAGACGGCCACCTGATCCGTGCCGCGCATCTTGATCGACAGTCCGGCCCCGGTGGCAATCCCGGCGCTGCCGCCGACGATGGCGTTGGCCCCCAAATTGCCCCGCTCCTGGTCGGCGATGTGCATCGAGCCGCCCTTGCCCCGGCAGTAACCGGCCTCTTTGCCCAGCAGTTCGGCAAACATCCGATCCATCGCCGCCCCTTTGGCCACGCAGTGACCGTGCCCCCGGTGGGTGCTGGTAATGTAATCATCCTGGCGCAGCGTCTCACACACGCCGACGGCGATGGCCTCCTGCCCGATGTACATATGGGTCAGGCCGGGCATTTTGGCGCTCAGATAAAGCTGGTTGGCCTGCTCATCAAAGGCCCGGATGCGGGCCATCTGTTGGTACATATGGAGCCACTGCTCCTGATCAATCGTCCCGTTCTCCTGAAAATCTGCCGTTGCCGCAGATTTGGCTGCTTCTGCCATACAATTCCTCCTTTGGTCAAAGGTTGACTCTAAGTTTCCGGTTTGTCTGTGATTTCTTTCACATTTACCTCGCCTACCCTTGCCTAATGAAGAAAATCGCGTATAATAAAAAACGGCAAGCTGGCAGGCTAGACCAGCCCGAAGCTACAACAGCCGGGCTGACCTGCTGGGTGTGCTAACTTAGGGAGATACCCCGTTCCGCCAAGTTCGCAGGTATCTCCCTTTTTTTATTGTAATTGGACGTGACTCAGAAACTTAAAATATTACACTGACACGTGATCAACGATAAGCGTAAAACCTATTCCGTAAAACGTGGAAATTTGGCGATGCAAAAATTACGCTTTACGTTTTTCGTTTTACGGCGACCAGGTGTCAATCTAACCTGAAGTCACGCCTACAATTGCTGAATATTTATGTCTCTTCCTCCTCCCCGATGCCCAACACGATCCCGCTATCCTTCCGCACCTGGGCCAGATGGGCAATCATCTCCTGCCGGGCCGCTATGGGGTCGCGGTTGATGATCGTCTCCAAAATTCGTTTGTGGTGGGCTTGACCCCGTTGGGGACCGCCCTCGACCCTAAATATCTGTTTCCGCTGCTCGCGCAACAGCCCCACAATCGGGTCGATCAACATGGGCACAAGAAAATTTTGGGTGGCTTCGGCCAGAGCCAGATGAAACTGGAGGTCAGCCTCCACAAAAGCATCGGCATCTTCCATCGACCGGTCCATAACCGCGATAGCTTCCTGCATGACTACGATTTCTGCGGTCTGAACCGTGCCGGCCGCAATCTCAGCAATGCCAGGTTCGAGGATTTCTCGCACCTGTACCAAATTCATCATCCCATCCTCCAGCGTGGTCTTCACCACCCAACTCAACGACTCACGCATTACATCTGACATCTTATCAATGCCGTCGCTGACAAAGGTGCCTTTCCCAACTTGTATCTCGATCAAGCCCTTTTCCCGCAAAACCTTAATCGCCTCTCGCACCGCTGTGCGGCTCACCCCGAACTGCTCGGCCAGCTCCCGCTCTGAGGGCAACTGGTCGCCCGGCTGGAGCGTACCCTTGAAAATAAGGTTACGAAGTTGGGCAGCAATTTGTTCATACAGTCGTTGGGACTTGATTTTTGAGTACACGAATGATCCCTGAAGTTTTGAGCAGATGATGAAATCGGGAACTTCTCTACAAAAAAAGCGTTGAAAATAAAAACGCAAAGGCCACGAAACCGGCCAGATCAAACGAGTCTGGCGGTGTGTGCCTTTGCGATGTTTGCGTCGAAGAAAATTTTTAGCATAAGAATAACTACCTTAGTTTTTTGTAACGACTATGTTACAAGGTGGCTGACTATTATGATGGTATGATGGCTGGATGGTTAAACCATCATATAGAAATTTTATTATTTGTCAAATCCATCATTGTTTTTTGGAAAGCGTTGAATTACAGTCAACATACTAACACACTTAGGAGGGGTTGTCAAATGTTTATTGAGTGAAATTCAACACAATTGAATTTTTTTCAAAAAATATAGGGCGTTGTCAAAATTTCAGGCTTCCTGTATAATCCAAATCAAGTTTTTGCCGGTCAACTGTTTAAGTGACCCGGCCTGCCCCACTACAGCCACTAAGGAGACAACTTATGAATCCGCCCCCTATCGGTGAAAAGCTGAGAGCCGCTCGCTTGAACCAGCAGCTTAGTTTGCGTGATCTCGCCGAACGGGCTGAGGTTAGTCCCAGCCTGCTCAGTAAAATCGAGAATGGCAAAACCAATCCCTCCGTCCGCACCCTGCACAACATTGCGGATGCTATGGGGCTGCCGGTCCACCACTTCTTTCCAGAGGAGCGCGACCCCGACAGCCCGGTTTCGCAACCGTCCGCCGAGGAACCGGTGGCCGATATTGATGAGGCCACTATTCAGATGACCTCCAGCCAAGTGCGGGCGGCTCAGGCTGCCGCGCTGCTTGACGAGACCACGCTCGGTTTCGAACATGATGGCTCCTCGCCCCAAGAGCCGGTCGTGCGGACCGAGACCCGGCCCACCATCGTCTTGGAGGGAGGCGTTATCTGGCAGCGGTTAACCCCAAACCCGGAGGAAAATATCGAATTTTTGCAGGTTCGGTACGATGTCGGGGCCAGCTCCGGGGCCAGAATGTCCCACCACACCGGGCGGGAATTTCATATGGTCTTGAAGGGGGAACTGCTGCTGGAGTTGGGCTTCGAGCGGCATCTGCTCAAGGCCGGAGACAGCATCATTTTCGACTCAACCACCCCCCATCGTTTGAACAATGCCGGGCAGGAGCCGATGTATGCCATTTCGGTCATTTTTAATGACGATGTTTGAATGATACAGAAAAATAGGATAAAGTGATCGCTCTACTGAACCAAAAAAGACGCGGAGATCATACGCTCCGCGTCTTTTTTATTCGACCAAGTTTCAAGTTTGGAGATTGGAGCAGTTTCAAAAACTGCTCCAATCCGGATACCTACTACGCTACAATTCCCAACTCTTTCAACTTACTTTCCGGCACAACGCCATTCTCCCAGCCACGCTCGCTGTAATACTCTTCGAGCATCTTATCCAGCTCACAGACGTGCCCTTCGG
>CAZWZZ010000395.1:0-6132 GCA_964638395.1 uncultured Caldilineaceae bacterium | reverse complement strand
TATTTACCGCAACCTTATTTATTTTGTCCCTCCTTAAACTAGCGAAAGGAAAGTAAACTAGCGAAAGGAAAGTCTATTCAGCCGTTACCCTAAAAACAGCGATTTCATAGCGGGGATTAGGAGATTTGGGGATTTTATCCAAAAATTTATCCCCTAATCCCCCAATCCCCGCGAATAAAGAACGGTCCCGGCGTTGCCGTTAACCTGGCAGTACGCTACAAGTCGCAATAATACCCCTCCCCCGCGCAGGGGCGACACAACACCACCCCTTCTCTGACCACCTCCCGCTGGTTCATAATCTCCTCGCCGCAGATGGCGCAGACGGCCCGGTGGCTTTCCTTGCTCAGGATGTCGGCCAATGGCTGGCAGAGACGCACCGGCTGCACCACAAACAGGTCTGCGAGCGGAACCCGTTGATAGCCGAGCAGGTAGGCGTGCCAGCGGCTCTCGGCGTCAGGGGCATACTGTTTAGCCAGGCGGCGGGAGCGGGGACTGGGCGTAATGCGGACGGCCCGCGCCGTCTCCGTATCGACGAAAGTGGCCGCCACCTTGCCAAAATCCAAAATCCGCATCGTCCGCCGTCCCACCCAACAGTTGGTAGCCACGGCGATGCCATCGGTGGCGCAGCCGTCCGTCTCGACGATGGTCAGCAGCCGTTTATCCCGCTGGGGTACAGCCAGGCCGAGCCACTGCCCGCCCAGCAGCCCCATCCGCACGCCCAACACCTGGCGCGGACAGAGATGGTGATGCAGATCAGCCGAGCGTTGTAGTAACTGTTCAAAGGTGGGGAGCGTTGTATCCATAAGCACCTTGCATTGTAGTTGGTTTGGGGGCAACTGTCTAATTTAGGACTGACGCAGTTGGCTCACAGGCGGTTTGTCCCACGGGGAGGCTTTGCACTAACCGCCGTTTTCGAGGGCTGCAAACCCTCTCAGAGCGTCAACTGCGTAACTCATATAATTATCGGGAGCCGACTGATTATTGGTGTTGGCTGGCAGCGATATCGACCTGCTTGTAAACCAGGTCTGAGTCGTCTGTGGTTTTGGCGATACGTTTGGCAAAGTAGTAAACTCGTTTGAGGTACTCGACAATTTCTGTCTCGATCCGAAAGGTGGCCAGGCGGTTGGGACCCGCCGCAGTGAGCCGCTGCGTCAAATGGGTTTCCGCTTCGTAGACCAACTGGTTGATCTCCCCTTTAGCGGCCATGACTTCTTCGGCCAGATGGCGATCCGATGAACGCAGCGCCTCCAAAGCAGCTTCAACCGCCCAGAAGACCCGCCTATGGAGATATTGTAATACCTGCTGGGTGGCGGTGCTAATCTGTAAATTCTGTTCCTCTCTTCGATAACCGGCCTCCACTAAATTGGTTTCGACAATATCGCCAATACTTTCAATATAATTGGCCACGGCCATATATTTGGAGAGGGTCTCCGTTTGGGCCTGGAGTAAATCTTCTTGAGAGAGCCGGCCCAGATAGGTGACGATAGCCCCGTGGAGGGCATCAACGTCATCATCCATCTTGGCCAGAGCCGTCAAATCTTCCTGCGTGCCGTTGGTCACCGCCGAAAGCGCCTGCCGGACCATACGCAATGTATAAACCCCCAACCGCCCCAGCTCCAATCTAACCCGATCCAGGGCCAGGTCCGGGGTACTCAACAACATCGTATCGAGATATTTGGGCTGAATGTACTCCTCTTTGGACACAGGTTTTTCGGGAATGAGGCGCTGTAGAAATCTGGCAAATGGATCAATAAACCCGATAAAAAGAAGGGTGTTGAAAACGTTAAAAATGGTGTGGGCATTGGCGATTTGGCGGGGCGCTTCGGCCGCTACTTTAGCCATACCGGTCAACTCCGGGGCGGCCGCGGGTGAGACGGCTCTGACGGCCCAGGCTAGTTGGGCGATAAAAGGGAACCAGATGATGACCCCTATGACTTTGAACAACAAATGGGCAACTGCTGTCTGAACAGCGGCCGGGGGTTTACCAATTGCGGCCAACATCGCCGTTACCGTGGTGCCGATGTTCGCGCCCAGAGCCAGAGCAATCCCCGCCTCCAGGGGAATAAACCCCTGCGCAGCCAGCACGATGATAATGCCCATCATGGCCGAGGAGCTTTGAATCAGGGCCGTAAAGATCGCCCCAATCAGAATACCCAGAAAGGGATTGCTCATTCGCTGCATCAGATCAATAAAAGGCTGATACGTGCGGAGCGGGTGGGTGGCCTCGCTCATAATATCCATCCCCAAAAAAAGAACGCCCAGGCCCATTACCATCAGCCCATACTGTTGAACTTTTTCCTGTTTGAAAACAAAAAACATCACAAAGCCGATCCCGACCAGGAGCAGAGCATACTGGGTCACTTTGAGAGCCACAATTTGGGCGGTGATTGTGGTCCCGATATCAGCCCCCAGGGTGATGGCGATGCCCTGAGAGAGGGTTAACAGCCCAGCCGTGACGAAGCCGACCACCAGGACCGTCGTCACCGAGGAGGATTGAATGATGGCGGTCACAAAGGCGCCGGTAAAGATCGCTTTGAACCGATTTGTCGTCAATCGGGTCAGTAGACTCTTCATACCCGCCCCGGCCACACTCTTCATCGCATCGGTCATCTGCTCCATGCCAAATAAAAAGAGGGCCAGACCACCGAACAGGCCAATGGCAATCGTACCCACTTCCAAAGTATCTGTCGTATCCATAGATTTTCCCCTCATTCCAAAAGTGTTGATAAAGTAACCGGGCCATTGTCATTGCCGACGACACGCAGCAATCCCCCTGTGCCGGCCAGGTCAAGCGAAGTCTATTGGTAAGCGTTCACCCCCTCCCCCAGCTTTTCTCTCAAGGGCGGAGGGTAAACGTTTACGCCTCTATTGTACGTCATCTGACGAATTATTAAAAAAATTTAACAGTTTTTTAATAAATTCTTAAATAAGGCTTTACAAAAATTTAAACTTATTTTAATATGGGCTAGGGCTATGTGTGGGGCATTGTTCCGGCATCAAGTGACAGAGGGCGCGTTACGCCCAAACAATCAAGGAGACTTGGCCATGCGAGAACGGTTTGAAAAAAAGTTAGCCGAATTACGGCATGACATTTTGGCGATGGGGCAGATGGTTGCAGAGGAATTGGCGGTGGCGTTGACTGCCTTAGAGATGTTGGATCTTGAGTTGGCAGAGCAAATTTACGATATGGATCAGGAAGTGAACGCCACCCGCTTTGCTATCGAGGAGAAATGTACGCACCTGATCGTCACCCAACAACCGACAGCCGGGGATCTACGGAGTATTATTGCCGTGTTGAATATGATTGTCGATCTGGAGCGAATGGGGGATCAGGCTAAGGGTCTGGCCAAGATTATTCCCCACCTCAGACAATATCCCCATAATCCGCAACCGACCGAGCTAAAAAAGATGGGGAAGATCGTCAGTAATATGTTGCACGACGCTATGCTGGCCTACACCGAGAATAACGTTGCTTTGGCCCAACAGGTAGCCGACCGGGATGACGAGGTGGACCGGCTCTATGCTCAGATTTTCACCACGATTATGGAGGAAATGGCTCAAGCCGACAGCCCGGCTAAGGTTAAGGTCAGGTATGAAATTTTACGAGCCGCCCGTGAATTGGAACGCTTCGGCGATCTGGCCACCAATATTGTCGAGCGGGTGGTTTATCGGGTCACGGGCCATCTGCAAGAGACAAATGTTGATGAACGGTAGTCCGTTACAACTACAACAAAAAAAAGAGCGCCTTGCGAGGCGCTCTTTTTTTTGTTAAGTCTTACTCAGCCACACCACTTACCAGCGCCGGGGGAAAGACTCCTCCGGGTTGGCCAGGTTGACATTCCAGATGTCATCGGTGAAGAGCCAGTAATGAATATCCTCTTCGCTGCTGTTGCGGATGCGGATCAGATATTCGTTGCCGTCGATCAGCCAGCCGTCCCAGAAGCGGGTTCCGGTCTGCTCGTCGTGGTCGCGGGTGACGATGGCCCCGGAGCCGAAGTGGGGCAGGCTTTCGACATCGCCCCGGTTCCAGATGTGAACGTCCCCCATATTGTAGACGTGGAAGTTGACCTTGTGGACGTTGTTGCCGCCGTTGGGCGTCATATACATCGTCAGTTGCAACTGCTCATTCACTTCACCGTCGAAATCGACGATCTTGGTCGTGTACCAATGCTCATCGCCGGGGGCCAGGTCCCCTTGGTTGACGCCGGTGGTCAGGTTCAGAGCGTGGTTGGGATCGGTGCCGGGAGCCACGCGCACGGGGACGGGCGGCGGGGACGGTTCGCCAAATTCCCAGTTGATGATGTCGCCGGTGAACAGATGGAAGTCGATGTCAAACGGATTATCGTTCCGCAAGCGCACCAGGTAGGTGATGTCATTTTCGAGATTGCCGTTCCAGACCCGTTCTCCGGTCAGGTGATCCCCATCCCGCTCGACGATGCGGCCCGCGCCGAAGTTGTGGGCAGCTTCCGGGTTGCCGACGCTCCAGTGGTGGGCGTAGGTGTAGGGGAACAGATCCATATGAACCTTGTGGATCATATTGCCATCACCGGGGGTAACGAACAGGGTCAGGTTGACCGGGTAGCGGGACTTACCGTTGACTTCGGCCACTTCCAGCGCGAACCAATGGTCGGTGCCGGCCTCGATTTTCCCCTCTTCCAGGCGGACCTCGAGTGGTTTCAGGGTCAGGTCTTGGGGATGGTTGGGGTCGATGCCGGCCGGCAGACCGTCGTCCGGTTGGGTCGGTTCGGCGGGCGGGGCGGCGGCTTGCTCGGCAGCCGGGGCCGGTTGTGGTTTCGGCATCAACTCCTGCGGGCGAATCATATCCAGGGGCATATCCTCGACGTCGATGAAGATGGAGTAGTAGATGGTGAAGTCGGAGTTGTTGGCTACGCGAATGTAGTAGGTTTCGTGGGCCAGCAACTCGCTCTGGTTGATGAGTTCCCCGGTGTTGGGGTCATCATCCCGGGCGACGACGAACGTTTGGCCCAGGTTCTCCAACTGGTCGGTCGAACCCAGGTACCACCGCTCCAGTTGCACGTTGTCGTGAATGCCAAACTCGATGAATCGCTCTTGATTATTTTTGTTCGGGGTGAAGACCAGCGACATATTGACCCGGCGGGTGGCCCCGTTGGGTCGGGGGTCGGTGAATTGGTACCAGCCCACTTCACCGGGAGCCAGCGAGTCGCTGATTTGCCCTTCGATGAACTTGGCCGTGAAGGGCGTTTTACCGCTCATCCGGCTGGCCAACGCTGCCGGGCTGAGCAGGGCGATGGCGATGATGATGAGGCTAAGCACGATGAGCGTGCCGCTGCCTATCGTTAATTTTTTAGACATAGACGGATCTCCTTTCGTGTTGGAAGTCTGGTGTCGTCTGACATAGTTGTGGATGTTCTGGATAACGGAATTGATGTTCATCTTCTGGCTCCTTGCTTAGCTCATCAAGCGGTTCACGACTTCGACGAGCCGGTTGATCGCCACCGGTTTTTCGATAAATATGTCGGCACCCATCTTTTCACACTGCGCCCGATATTGGGATTGTGAAGAAACCATCACCACCTTGGTGCCGTTTCGGGTGAAGATTTCAGCTTGTTCGGATAACAGATTGGCCCCGTCATCCTGGCCGCCAACGTGCGTGTCGGCCAAAAATACATCAAAATCATACGTAGCTAATAAATCGCGGGCCTCTTGAATGGTGGCCGCCGGGTACGCCTCGTACCCCACCTCGTGGAGGGCTTGGATATAGATATAACGGAGATTTGGGTTATCATCCATCACCAAGACGCGCTGGGGAGAGGCTTTCATGTTCTTGTGAGCGGACTGGTTCGCGCTTGTGCTTAGCGTCATAAGTGGATTCACCTCGTTTCGTCGTCTCATAGGGATTACCTGGGTTTAACTGAACTGGATATGGGTTCAGTCTATCGGGTCCGCCTGGGAATTTGAAGCGTAGAATACTCGTAAATCCCTACTGTGGAGAACAACGGATAAAAATCGGGGAATTACCACGGATAGAAAAGCAAAAAACCTCCGTATTTTACGCGGAGGTCAGCATAGGCCAAACGTCACAAATTGGGTCTTTTGGGGGAGAGAAAAATTTTAAGGGTGAGAGATGGGTGACTAAAATACTACTGAGGC
>CAZWZZ010000394.1:4959-6133 GCA_964638395.1 uncultured Caldilineaceae bacterium | reverse complement strand
AACGGCCCCCGGCTGGTCAGGATGGCCAGGGCAAAGCGCCACAGGCGGATGCGGCTGAGACCGGCAAA
The DNA here is from genome assembly GCA_964638395.1 of uncultured Caldilineaceae bacterium. Taxonomy (GTDB): domain Bacteria; phylum Chloroflexota; class Anaerolineae; order 4572-78; family J111; genus CAZWZZ01. The sequence goes on along the minus strand of CAZWZZ010000394.1, from coordinate 6,065 downwards.
GAAGTAGGGAATGTCGCCGACGGGGATGAGTAGGATGATCCACCAGGTCCAGAAGGAATTGATGTGGGCCATATCCTGCCATTCGGCTAATGTCTCCGGGCCGAGCTGCCGCTCCAGCCAGGGCCGCCCCAGCCGCCGCCCCAGCCAGGCGGCCAACGTCCCCCCGGCCACCATACCCCCCACCGTATAGATCGAGCCGGGGATCAGACCAAACAGCACCCCGCCCAACACCTGTACCGGATAGCCGGGAATGGGGGCTACCACAATCTGGATGATGTTCAGGCCGAAAAAGAGTATCGGACCAAACGGCCCGGCCCGCTCGATCCAGACTCGCCATTCAGCCGGGTCGGTACCGATGGTAGAGATAGGCCGCCACAGCGCGGCCAGGATGAGGATAACCAACAAGCCCCCCAGCCAGGGGAGCCAATTTTTACGTTTGAGGAAGTTCATAGGTGTGTTCTTAGCAGAATAAGGTAGTTACAGCCAACGCACTCAGTTTATGCATACCAATCGCTGTCATCTACATCTATTGATGCGTTTATCACTGATTTGTTAGTGATGTCTAGCTCGAATTGACCTTCAAAGGGGAATGTTTCGTCAATTAACAAGCCATCATCCTTTGCCAGGTCTGAGCCTGATCCAAACTGTAGCTCTACATAAATTTTTCCGGTAGCTTGTATTGTTGCTATTGTTCCATGGATAGTCATCGACTCTATATCAATATCAACACCTTCGTAGAATGTATGGGTAGCTTTTCCTTCGATATCTTCTGGTTTTTCCTGGTTAATAATATAATCTAACACCGCATCATCAAGCCAATCAATTTCTATTTTATATTCGGTGGGACGAGAGACTGTCACCAGGCGAAAATTATAACCTAGCTCCGCTGACTTTTCCCTTAACTGCTCGATTTTGTTGATGTCGTCTTTCGTGACAGGGGGGATTTTAACCTCAAAGGCTAAAGTTTGACTCTTATCCGAATTGTGGAGAAGGAGATCAAACTCCTGATTATCGACAAAAGCATTTCTCTCGGCGCTAAAGCCACGCTTTGAATAATTGTCTATAAGTTCTTGAATTTTTGCTTCATACAAGGCTTTAACGAAATA
>CAZWZZ010000394.1:2621-4859 GCA_964638395.1 uncultured Caldilineaceae bacterium | reverse complement strand
GATTGGAATATGAAGCCACTCATTCTGCCAATGCCTTCTTCAAATGGGGAATCAACCCCCCATCGGCCAAAATCGCCTGCACCGACGGAGCGAACGGCGGAAAGGCAAACTCCCCCTTCCCACTGCGAATGAGACCGGCGGCCAGATCAATCTCAACGGCATCCCCGGCCTCCAGAGCGGCGACGGCAGCCGGACAGGTCAGGGCCAGTAGGCCGTTGTTGATAGCGTTGCGGTACCAGATGCGGGCGAAGGAAACGGCAATCACCGCCCGCACCCCCGCCTCTTTGAGACAGATGACCGCCTGCTCCCGGCTGGAGCCGTTGCCCCAATTCTTGCCGGCCACGATGACATCGCCGGGCTGGACGTTTTGGGCAAACGAGGGGTCCAAATCTTCCAGCGCATACTGGGCCATCTCTTTAGGATCAGAAACGGTATAGGTATATTTGCCGGGAAAGATGACGTCGGTGTTGACGCCGTCGCCATATTTCCAGACCCGGCCGGTTGGCTTTTGAGAAGGGGTTGTCTCACTCATTTTTGGTATCCTTTTCGATGACTTCGTTAATCCAGGCGGCCTCTTCTGCCGAAAGAGCGGGGGGTGGGGGCGGCTGAGTATAATCAATCGACAAATCATAGGCCGCTTCGTCGTAAATGGCGGTCAGTGCTGTAGCCAAATCGAGAGGCGTGTCGGGATCAGACCCACGCAGCGGAACCGGAACCACCGGCATGCGATCCGTTAGAGCCAGTGGCCATACCTCGATTTGACCCGTCGCCGCCCGCATCAGCGTCACCAAATAGGCCGCCGCAGGTAGACGGGGGTCACGCCAGGGGCGTTGGCCCCGCCGCAGGAGATCGATTTCCAACAGATGGACGCCCGCTTGACGGAAACGCTGTCGTTTCTGCCGGTATCGACTTAAATTCGGCTCCCGTTTGTTGACCGGCGACAAAATTTCGATGGCGGTGATGAGGCGGTTATCCCCGGCCTGTCGGATCTCGACCGTGACCAGGCGCACCTCGACCGGCTCCAATAGCCGCAGCGTTACCGGCGCCGGCGGAATCTCACGCGACTCCACCTTCTCCGCCGAGTCTACGGCTGCCTGATATTCAACAGTCGCTTCTTTGATTGGCTGTCGCCGCTCGATAATTTCGACATCGGGATACATAATCCCTATCTCCGCCGCCGGGTCGTTGTCCTGTACAACGGCTACCTCTAACCGGGCCACATAGCGGGGCCGCAGATAGGGCATCAACTGCTGTCGTATTTTGGTCGCTAAGGCGTGATGGACATCGGGCCACAGATACCCTTCCAGATAAGGGTCCATCCCCGGAAATGGTGACGGCATTTTTTATTCTTCCTTATCATCCTCGCTTGTTTGGACTTTCAATCTTTTCAGTTCGGCCTGTAACTCGGCCAGTTTCTGCTCGGCTGCGTCAGCCCGCCTGGCTTCGGCTTGCGCTTTTTCGGTTTCGGTTTGAGCGCGTTCCGCCTCTGCCTGAGCGCGTTCCGCCTCTGCCTGGGCACGCTCCCTTTCACGCTGCGTCCGCTCAACTGCCTCGGCCAGCGTCGGAATTATGTCCCGGCTGGCCGGATCAACAACCCGAAGCATGGAGCCATCGGGCTGCAAAATAACGCCCAAACTGTGGCTATAGAGCGTTCCGTCTGCGGCTGGCGTCATCGGGCGGTAATGCCCCTCGACCAGCTCAAACCCCTGGAAGCGGGGGGAGAGATACTCATCTTCGGGATCGAACAAAAAATATTCAGGAACGCCCAACGTTTCGTAGAGCGCCCGTTTGTCCCCTAAATCCTCAAGCCAGGTACTCCGGGACGTCATCTCGAAAACAGTACAGGGCCCGACTCCCTCCTCCCACAGTTTGTAGGTGCGCCGCATATGTTTCGACACCCCTTTGACCGCAAACACATCCGGTACTTTGAAGGCTGAGGGATTGCCTTCTTCATAATAGAAAAGCATATCGGCGGCGACATAAACCTCATCATTTTTCTGGAAGAATGATTGTAACGCCTGATACAGGTATAAAATGGCGGTGACGTGAAATTGCGTTTCACCCATAGGTTGTCCATCCGACTCAGGATAATAAACATCCGGTTTGGCTGTGGCTGACGGCTGAAATGTGACCAACTTTTCCATAACTTTATTCCTCAACTTCCTCCGGCCCGGCAATCACCCCGGCGACGGCGCTGGCGGCGACAACGGCGGGTGAGGCCAGGTAAATTTCCGATTC
>CAZWZZ010000394.1:0-2521 GCA_964638395.1 uncultured Caldilineaceae bacterium | reverse complement strand
TTGGTGCAAGTGCCGATGAAGGCCTGGTTGACTCTTGTCCCGGCCACCTGGCTCAACGGTTTGACATTATCGACGGTGTGGGGGCAGGCAATCTGCGGCTCGATGCTGGACGCATCGAACCTGTACGTCGCTGCGTAATTCGCATCATCGTCAGGCTGCAATTCCTGGCTCACTGCCTCCCACTCTTTCCGTTGCGCCGCTGCCTCTCTCCCATCCTGCGCCCTTGCGCCTCTGCTGCGGCGCACCTCAGCCTGGGTCGCCAGCCAATCGAAGGTCACGTCATCCTGCATCACCCAGGCATTCTTGGCCCCCATTTCGGCCATCATATTGGACAGTACGAAGCGGCTGGCCATTGTCATCCCGGCCACAGCCTGGCCGTGGAACTCGACGCTGGCGTACAGCCCGCCATCCGCGCCCAACTGGCCGATGATAAACAGGGTGATGTCTTTGCTGGTCACGCCCGGCCTGAATTGACCGGTGATGGTAATCTTGATGCTCTCCGGCACGCGCAGCCACAACTGCCCCGTGGCCCAAATTGCGGCCATCTCGCTGCGGCCCACACCGGCGGCAAAGGCCCCCAACGCCCCGGCATGGGGCGAGTGGCTGTCCGAGCCAAGCAGCAGGATGCCGGGATAGATCAGCCCTTCTTCACATAGCACCTGGTGGCAAATACCCCGTCCGACCTCGAAAAAGTTTTTGACCCCCTGTTTGGCCACAAATTTCCGAATGTCGGCGTGATTTTGGGCGTGCTTGGTTGTCGGCGGAGGGGCGGCGTGGTCCAGGGTGATGGCCAGCCGTTCCGGGTGCTTGACCCGGTCGATGCCGAGGCTGTAGAAAATTTTGGAGATGGGGGCCGTGTTGTCGTGGCTCAGGGCCACGTCCGGCGTGGCGTCGATGACCTGGCCGGGTTGTACGCTGGACAATCCGGCATTTTTGGCTAAGATTTTTTCAACGAAGGTGTAACTCATAGCGCCTCTAATTCTTCAAGCTGACGGCCCCGCGTGCCGCGCCATCATTGCGGGTATCGTCATTAATTCTATTTTCCATTTCGTCCATTTCCTCTTCTTCCCTCTCATCCATCTCATCCATCTCTTCCATTTCATCCATCCGCTGCAAAATGTTCCCCTTGAACCGTTCCGGCAGGCTGATGCGGCTCAGGCCAAATTGGTTCTCGGCGATGTCGATCAAAATCTCGGTGGGCGAGTCGTTGGGGCCGATGGTGTAGACCTTTTCTTTGAAAACAGCCGTCACCTCACGGGCGGTGGCTTCGTCGATGTTGTAATATTTGATCTCTTTCAGGAAATAATGGATGATATTCCAGCCGCTCAACGGCCCTAACAATACCTCCGACTCGGTCACGCCAAATTGATCGAGGGGGAAGGCTTCGTAAGTGGCCGAATGTTGGAGCATCGCCTTTTGATGCACCCCGGCCAGGTGGGTGCGGTTGGTCAGGCTGACCGGCTCTTTGGAGGGAACCAACTTTTTCATCTTCGAGGCAAACATAACGTTGATGGGATAGGAACCCCGCAGATTATACCCCTCAAACATATCATACGCTTTGTCAATGTACAGGTTGAACAGGATCGCCGTCATCGAGTTGATGCCGGAGCGTTCCCCGATACCGAGCAGGGTCGTGTTCAGGTAACGCATCCCATTTTTGATCGCTTCCAGGGCATTAATCATAGCAAACCCCCGGTCATCGTGGAAATGGCCCTCCAGCTCGACCTGTGGATACCGTTCCCGCAACATCTGAATACGCCGGGCGACGGTGGTCGGCGTGGCCACCCCCACCGTGTCCGGCGTGCCAAAACGATCCACAAACGGGGCGACCGCATCATACACCCGGAACAGATCCTCCTCCGTGGTGCGGAAGGCATCCTCGCCGCTGAAGCGGAGAATGAGGTGGGGATAATCCCGGCGGATTTGCTCCAGCAGCGAGCGGGCCCGCTCGATGACCGTTTTCATGTCGTGGCTATGACTGTAGCGAGAGGTGGCCGAAAAGCGAATGTATAAATTCAAGCCGTCGGCCCCGGCCTCAATCGCGGCCTGCACATCATCAGGATGGCAGCGGGCGTGGGCCAGGAGAAAGGTGTACCCCTTCTGCATAATCAACTCATCCCGCACCGCTTTGATAGCGGCAAAATCCTCCCGCTCCTGGGAGCTGACAATCGGCGAAAACAGCTCGATGAATTTGACGCCGTAAATAATGAGCGACCGGGCAATTTCCATTTTGTCGGTTTGGTTGAAAAAATATTTGTAATGATCGTGGAGAAGCGAACTTTGCGACCCTTCGCGCAGAGTCGTGTCGATAATTTCCAATGGGCGAGGCTGATAATTCTTGAATAGAAATGGCGTTTGGTTCGTCATGATGCTCCTTCATCCAAATGGCGGGGTAATATTTTGTTGCCTGGCGTGTATCTTTAACCCAAGTGGCTACCCAGCGGCGAAAAATCCACCCTTCGATACACTTAGGAGTTACGCAGTTGAGCGACAAACGCATCCTGAGTAGGCGGTAGCCGTA
>CAZWZZ010000393.1:2511-6159 GCA_964638395.1 uncultured Caldilineaceae bacterium | reverse complement strand
CAGGCTGAATTTACAATGCGAGCATACGAACAAACGAATGCGGTGGTCAGTCTGACCCTCGTCGGGTTGGCCTTATATTTTGTCCTGGACTTTCCGGCTCAGGAAATTTCATTTACTCTGTTCGGGACCCCGTTGGGCATCAGCTCTTTTCGACAGTGGTTTATGGCCCTGTTGTTGGTCGTCCTGACGATGACCGGCACGGATATGGTCATTCGGGCCCATCCGGCCCTCGCCACCCGTCGTTTGAGCTATCTGGCGACGTTTTGGGTGTTGCCGGGCTTATTGGTCATCCTGGCCACCCAGATTTTGTGGCTGGCACCCAGCCCCCTGGCCTGGGGAGCGGGCCTGGCCGGGGTGGGCCTGCTCTTATGGTTGACGATTATGGCCGGGGCGCAACAGATTTCGACCCGCTTCACGCCGCTCCAGCGATGGGCCTATCTGTGGGAACAGTTTATGGGGTATGGCGTGGCCCTGGGGCTTTTCTTCGTCATCTACCAACCCCGGCTGCGGGGCGCTCTGAGCATCACCGAGATTTTTTTGGTCAGCAGTATGATCGCGCTGGCCCTGCTGCGCCAAAAGCCGGAAGCCATCTCTAAAACCTGGCTCTATGCCGGAATCATCGGCTTGAGTCTGGGACAGTTGACCTGGGTTGTGAATTACTGGCGTGCCAGTGCCCTCAGCACGGCCCTTTTTCTGCTGCTAATCTTCTATATTTTGGTCGGCCTGGCCCAGCAACACCTTTTCGGTAAATTATCCCGGCAGGCCATCTGGGAGTTTGGGCTGGTGGCCCTGGCCACGTTGGTCGTGGTCTTTAGCCTGTAACTCAAGACCAACCATAAGACAATTATACAAATTCCGTCTACGGTTGACCAATGCTTCCCGCCAAAATAGATGGCGCGTCTCAAATGGTCAAACTTTGGTCAGATTTGACGACGGCATAATTGGGCTACTTGTGCTATCCTCTACTGCGGAGCGCTGATTAGCGAGTGGTTTTGACAGAGTACGCGCCTCGGCATAGAATAGCTTGTTTGTTAGGTGGTGAGGGAGCAACCGATGCGAAAATTTTCTTCTTATGGCCCGTTAAATCCAAAGCTGCATTATTACGCCCCCCGCGAGGCGTTGATTGAGCTGGCGTTGACCCACCTGGTGGGTGACATCCCGGCTGAGGGCGGTCATTACATCACTGTGTGGGGGCCGCGTCAAGTGGGCAAGACCTGGTTGATGCAGCAGGCGCTTTTCCGGTTGCAAACAGAAACAGAGTATGATCGCTTTGACGTAGTCAAGATCAATTTGCAGCATCTGAAATCGCAACCGGATATCGGGATCGTCATCAACTCCATTGTGGCTAAATTGGCCAGAGCTTTAGATAAAACGTTGCCTCAGGCCCACACTCTGGAAGATTTTGAGACCACCTTTAGCCGGGAGCGGCTGGACAAACCGCTCATCTTGATGCTGGATGAGTTTGACGCTCTGGCCAGTGAAGCGATTGGCGGATTAGTCAACGTCTTTAGAAATATTTACATCGCCCGGCGGGATCATTTTCACAGACCCACAGAAGCACAAGATTATCTGCTGCACGGCGTGGCCCTCATCGGCGTGCAAGCGGTTTTGGGCGTGGAGAATGTGAGCGGCTCGCCTTTTAATGTGCAGCGCAGTTTGCATATCCCCAACCTGACATTTGACGAAGTGACCGAAATGTTCGCCTGGTATGAACGGGAGAGCGGTCAGCCCGTCGAGTCAAACGTCGTCGAGCGGCTGTTCTATGAAACGCAGGGGCAACCCGGACTGACCGGCTGGTTTGGGGAGCTACTGACCGAAACTTACAATCACGTCCCCAACCAGCCCTTGACTATAGCCAATTTGGAAGAAGTCTATGCCGCTGCTCTGGACCTCTTACCTAACAACAATATCTTAAATATCATCAGCAAAGCCCGGCAGCAACCCTACATCCAGGTCGTCTTCGATCTGTTCAAAACCGATGAGCCGCCCCGCTTCAAATATGACCAGCCCGAGATCAATTATCTCTATCTCAATGGCGTCATCGATGTCGTCCAAACCGCCCCCACGACTTACGAGATCAAATTTAGCTGCCCCTTCGTTCAAAAACGGCTCTTTAATTACTTTGCCAACGATTTGTTCCCCATGATCGATCATTTGTATGATCCCTTTGATGTTCTGACGGTTACTATCACCGACGACAGCCTGACTATCCCCAATTTGCTGGGCCGCTATGAAACTTATTTGCAAAAGAATCGGCATTGGCTGCTCAAGGATGCCCCGCGCCGGGCTGATTTACGAATTTATGAGGCGGTCTATCATTTCAACCTCTACATGTATCTTGTCCAATTTCTCCGGCGGCGGGGTGGTCAAGTCTATCCTGAATTTCCGACCGGCAACGGTAAAATCGACTTGATTATCCATTATGCCGGGCAACAGTATGGTCTGGAATTAAAGAGCTTCACCGACAGTTTTGGCTACAAAGAAGCTCTGCGCCAAGCGGCTCACTATGGACAGCAATTAGCCCTATCGGGAATTACAGTGGTCTTCTTCGTCGAAGCCATCGACGAGACGAACCGGAGCAAGTATGAAATCGTTTATGTCGATCAAGCCACGGGCGTCAGCGTCAGGCCGGTTTTTGTGCAGACGGGGGCGACGGATTAACGGGTTGTCACTGTCTGTGGCTGCCCTATCCGTTAATCCGTTCTTTATCCGTTTCCCGACGGGGGCGGTTCACTATCTCGACTCAAACGGTTGGCAAGGCAGGGTAGTGCGGGTATAATTGAAGCTAGGGGTGCCATAGATTTGGAGGTTTATTATGATGACAACGTATCTGGGAACGATTAAAGATGGTAAAATCGAACTGGATCAACCATTGACCTTACCGGAGGGAAGTCAGGTCCAGGTGGTGTTGCTTACCGAATTTGATGAGCTAACGGCCCGGCGCCGGGCAGATCGCTGGCTTGAAGAAAATGTAGGGAATGTAGTTGCCGCCAAAAATAGCCAGTTTATCCAGCTTGGTAACCGACCTATCTGGCGGTTCGAGGCGTTTATAACCGGACCATATATTGACCCGCTAGGGCCAATTGGTCAGGTCGATGTTGACGCTAACAGTGGTGAAATCTTAACACGCTCTGATATGGCAGAGGACATGATCGCTCGTGGTGCCACCCTTACCCCTCTCCCATAGCCAACAAAAACATCTGGGCTACTGCCTGCCCGCTTGTGCTGAGATGGTTCTGGCCTACCTGGGAATTTCGCGCTCACAAGAATCGCTGGCTAAAATAATGAAGACTACCCTCAATGTCGGTACACCTCGCTCGAACATCAAGAACTTGGCTTCTCGTCGCCTGACAGTTATCTATAATGAGGGCAATTTGGCTGATATTCGTGCTTGGCTTGACCAGGGACACCCGGTGATTGTTTTTGTCCAAGTCAAGGAGCTTCCTATCTGGCGTGGGCAGGATTTCAAACACGCAATTGTCGTCGTTGGCTTGGATGATGAGACCATTTATCTCCTGGACCCGGCCCTTGACAATGGCCCCACCCCTACCCCGATTGGTGATTTTCAATTGGCTTGGGATGAAATGGATAATTATTATGTAACGCTGGCTCGACAAGAATAGCCGAGACAATTTGTAAAATTTTATT
>CAZWZZ010000393.1:0-2411 GCA_964638395.1 uncultured Caldilineaceae bacterium | reverse complement strand
ATGATCGAAGCCGTTGATCTGGTCAAGCAATTTGGCAAATTCACCGCCGTTGAAAATATCTCCCTGAATGTCCCCGAAGGTGAAGTGTTGGCCCTGTTGGGGCCGAATGGCGCGGGGAAAACGACCACCGTGCGTATGCTTGGCTCTATCCTCAAACCGACCAGCGGCTATGCCCGCATCGCCGGCTACGACACCGTGACCGAAGCGCGGGCCGTGCGGCGGGTCATCGGCTTGTTGACGGAATTTCCCGGCCTCTACGCCCGGATGAGCGGCCTGGATTATCTCAGCTTTTTCGGTGAACTGCAAGGAATGACCAGGGAGACCATTCACCAACGCAGCAAGGATTTGCTGCGCCGCTTTGAACTGTGGGAGGCCCGCGATAAACAGGTCGGTAAATATTCCAAAGGGATGAAACAGAAACTCACTCTGGTGCGGGCCATGCTCCACGACCCCCAGGTACTCTTCCTCGATGAGCCGACCTCGGCGATGGACCCCCAGAGCGCCAAAATCGTGCGGGATGCCCTGCGCGACCTCCGCACCGGGCGGCGGACGATTGTCATCTGCACCCACAACCTGGCCGAGGCGGAGCAGTTGGCCGACCGTATCGCCATTATTCGCCGGGGCCAGATCATCGCCCAGGGTACGCCGCTGGAGCTAAAGTACCAGCTTTTGGGCGATCCGTTGATGGAGCTGCGGCTTGGCTGTGAGGTCAACGGTTTGGCCGAGGATTTGGCCGACCGGGTCAGCGTCGTCGCTCACGGCGACGATTGGATTCGCTACACCAGCCCTGACCCGACCACGTTCAACCCCTTTCTGCTGACCGAACTGGCTCGCCAAAATATTCCCGTGGTCACCCTCAGCGAGGTGTCACGCAGCCTGGAAGAGATTTACCTGCACATCGTCGAGAGTGACCAGGACATCGAAACGAGGTAAAGTATGGCCATTCAAACCATCCCCCGCCAGGAGCGGAACACCCTGCAAACTGCGCTGGTCATCACCCGCCGCGAAATCCGGGATAGTCTGCGCGATTGGCGTATCTTGACCCCGATCATCATCCTGACCCTTATTTTTCCCTTTCTGATGGATTTTACCTCCCGCTGGGCCACCGAGTGGGTCGCCCAATTTACCGACCCCATTCTGGTCGAGCGGATCAACCCTTTCCTGTTGATGATCGTCGGCTTTTTCCCCATCTCCTTTTCCCTGATTATCGCCCTGGAGTCCTTCGTCGGTGAAAAAGAGCGGAACAGCATCGAGCCAATCCTGTCGATGCCGGTCAGCGATTTGGAACTGTACCTGGGCAAGATGTTATCGTCGCTCTTGCTGCCCCTGTTGGCCAGCTATCTGGGCATCACCGTTTTTTTAGTCACCCGCCTGCTGACCTCGCCCCCCTGGATTCCGGCGTTCGATCTAACGCTAATTATGTTCTCCCTGACCACTGTCCAGGCAATGGTTATGGTCTCCGGGGCCGTCGTCGTCTCCAGCCAGACGACCAGCGTTCGAGCGGCCAACCTCCTGGCCAGCTTCATTATCATTCCGATGGCCCTGCTGCTCCAGGCCGAGAGCATCATTATGTTCTATGCTGAATATACCGTGCTGTGGTGGTTTGTGGCCGCCCTGTTGGTGGTCAATCTGATCTTGATGCGGATGGGGCTACGCCTCTTCAATCGGGAAGATATTCTCTCCAAAGAGTTGGATGAGTTGAGTGTGCGGGGCATTTTTCAAGATTTCAAGGGTTATTTTCTGCGTCCCCCCGAGCTTGCTGCCGACCGGAGCAACGCCGCCGCCGCCGCCCGGTTCAATCTATGGCGCTTATACCGGCGCGATATTCCCCGCTTGCTCCGGGAACAGGATGCAGCGTTTGCCCTCATTCTGATCGTCACGGTCGTAGCCGCTATTCTGGGAGCGATCTTTGCCCAAAATTATCCCATTCCGCCCGAAATGTTTCCCCTGCAAAGCATCTCCGCCCAGACCTTCAAAGATATTCAAATGGTCCAACTCCTGCCCGAAATCAGTACCTCCTTTATCTTTACCAACAATCTGCGGGTGGTGGTTCTGGCCGGGTTTGTTAGCGTTTTCTCCTTTGGCACGTTGGCCCTGATTTTCACGCTGATTAACGCCGGGCTGGTCAGCTTCATCATCACCCAGGTGGTCATGCTCGGCTACAATCCCTGGCTTTTCATTACGGCCTTCATCCTGCCCCACGGCATCATCGAAATTCCGGCGGTGCTAATCGGCCTGACTTTTGCCCTGCGCATCGGCGCGGCCCTGGTCTCGCCCCCCCACGGCCTGGACATCGGCCAGAGCTTGCTGCTGACCAGCGCCAACTTCATCAAAATCCTGATTTTTTTGGTTATTCCCCTGTTGCTGCTGGCCGCTTTCATCGAAGCCAATATCACCCCGCAGATTGTGCT
>CAZWZZ010000392.1:0-6173 GCA_964638395.1 uncultured Caldilineaceae bacterium | reverse complement strand
GCCTGCGGGATCATTACCCGCTGGGGGATGCCGGCTGGCGGGGGCAACTTATCAAGGCGCAATGACAGGTTTGTAGCCATTATTTTTAATAAAATCACAACTGCGCCTGAAACGACCGGAGCAGCGGATACAGTTGCCGATAAAGCAGATACCGCTGCTCGTAGGCTTCGACGGTAGCCGGTTCCGGCGTCACCCGCCGAGTGACCTGCACCGTCCGGGCCACCGCCGTCTCCACATCGGCGTACACCCCGGCCCCCACCCCGGCCAGCAGGGCCGCACCCAGGCAGGCCCCCTCGGTCACGGCCGGCAGGCGCAGCGGTATCTGGCCGATGTCCGCTTTCAACTGTAGCCACAAATCGCTCCGCGCCCCGCCGCCGACGGCGTGAAGTTCCTCAATATTGATCCCGGCCTCTCGCAACAAATCCAGGTTGAGGCGCAGTTCGAAGGTCAGCCCTTCCAGAATGGCTTTGGCGATGGTGGCCGTCGTATCGGCAAAGGTCAGGCCCAGAATAGCGCCTTTGGAGACCGTGTCCAGAGTGGGCGTGCCGCTCCCGGCGAAGTGGGGCAGCACCAGCAGCCCGGTCGGGCCGGTTGGCGCATCGGCCAGCAGCAGGTCGTAGGCATCCTGGCCTCGTTGCTGGGCTTGCTCCCGCTCCCACTTGCCCAGCGTATCCCGGAACCAGCGCAGCAGCAGCCCGCCGCTGTGGTTGAGGGTCATCGCCAGAAACAGCCCCGGCACGACGTGGCGATAAACCGAGATGCCGCCTTCGCGCAGAGCCGGGGCCAGGGCCGGGGAGTCGAGGGCTACCTCGACTACTTCCGCCGTGCCGGTGGAGACCATCGCCAGACCGGGCCGCGTGACGCCGCTGCCTAGCGCGGCGCACGCCTGGTCGTGGCCGCCGCTGACCAGTTGTACCGGTCGGGAGAGGCCCAACGCGGCGGCCAGTTCAGGCCGTAGCTGGCCGACGACACCGCTGCCCAGGCGGGCCAGGCGAGTTGGGTCAATCTCGCAGCGGGCCAAAATGTCGCCGGCCCAATTACCCGCTGCCAAATCATACATCTGCGTCCGGGAAGCCAGACAATGGCTGATGACCGCCTCGCCGCCCAGCCGCCGCAGAAAAAAATCCTCATACAGCAAAAATTGGTGAGCTGACCGCCACAGGTCCGGCTCCTGCTGTTTGAGCCACAGCAACTTAGGCAAAGTGTTGACGGTATGCAGCGGCATCCCCGTCCGCTCGAAGAGCATCGCCGGGCCAAACTGGGCTGCCAGCCACTCATTCTCGGCGGTCGTCCGGGTGTCCATGCCCAAAACGGCCGGACGCAACGCCCGCCCCTCAGCATCGACCGGGATGACCGCTTCCCCCTGGCAGGAGAGGGCCAGGGCCAACGGCGGGTCGTCCGTCGCCTGACTAATCGCCGACCGCAGCGACTCCCAGGCCAGCGCCCACACCTGCTCGGCCTCCTGCTCGGCCCAGTGGGGCTGCGGCGTAAGGATACTATACTCCCGCGCCGCCTGACCCAATATCTGGCCGGTGTCGCTGAAAACAATGGCTTTGCAGCCGGTGGTGCCAATATCGAGACCGATTAAAGACATAGGTAACTCCTGACAACTGACTAAGGACCGGGCATCAAATAAGTTCCTCACTTGCACAAATCCAGGAGATTAGAGATGGGGAGATTAAGAGATTATCGGCCCGAATCTCCAAATCTCTAATCTCCAATCTCCCGGTGAAATAGGGACGTTATTTACGGTTCATTCCTCAAACACAATCAAACTCTTCAACCCCTGCCCCCTATCCGCCGTTTCAAACCCCTGGCTGATGTCCGCCAGGGGGAAGCGGTGGGTAATCAATTTTTCGGTGGGGATCAGGCCGCGATTGATGATGTCCAGGGCCAGGGCGTGGGTGGTGGGATGGTAGGAAAAAGCGCCGATGACGTCGATTTCGCCGTAATGGATGCGGTTGGCATCCAGCGTGGTCATCGGCTCGGCTTTGGGCAGCCCGCCGAACAGGACGACGCTGCCCCCTTTGCGGGCCATCTCCACGGCCTGGGTTTGGGTGGCCGCCACCGGGTTGGCGCAGATGACGATGTCCGCCCCCAGCCCGCCGGTCAAGGCTCGCACGCGGGCCACCACATCCTCGCTAGTCGGGTCGAGAACGTGGTCCGGCTCGAAGCGGCGCACCAGCTCCCGCCGTTTGCCGCTGCGCTGGGAGACAATCGTCCGCGCCCCGCGTACTTTGGCCACGGCCACCAGCAGGCAGCCAATCGGCCCGGCCCCGATGACCACGACCGTATCGCTCAGGCCGGTGTTGGTTTTATCGTGCCCGGCCAGCACCGAACAGAGCGGCTCGGCCATCGCCGCCAACTCAAACGAAAGAGCGGCGGGCATTTTATGGACGATGCCGTGGGTCAAAATTTCGCCGCTCAGGGCCATTTTTTCGGCAAAGCCGCCGGGGTAGCCGGGGGTGATGCCCACTAGCCGCAGGTTGTCACACAGGTTGAAGCGCCCCCGGTGGCAGTAGTAACAGTCGCCGCAGTGAATGTCGGGGGCCAAGGCCACGTGGTCGCCCACGGCAAAGTGGGTCTGCTGACCGCCGACGGCGGTCACCACCCCGGCCACCTCGTGACCGGGGATGATGCCCTCCGGCCCGGATGGTCCGGCCCGCCAACGGCGCAAATCGCTGCCGCACACGCCGCAGGCTTTCACGTCGAGGAGGAGACCGTCGGCCGGCAGAGCCGGGTCGGGGATGTCGCGCAGTTCGAATTGTCTGGGTCCGATGAGAAAGGCTGCTTGCATAGGCTACTTCACCAAATCCGAGGTCGCGCCGGAGGGGTGGGTCTGGACCAGCGTTTTCAAATCGAAGCCGCGCAGCCGCTTGACGGCCAGGGTCAGGGCATCGCCGACCGCGCCGTTGGCCAGGGAGCTACCAAATGGCAGCACCCCCTCGCCCTCACCCTCCGGGCCGGGGCGGATGACCACCACCACATCGGCCAGTTGGCCCAGCGGCGACTCCGGCTCCCAGGTCCAGGCGATGATTTTGCCGCCCCGCTGTTTGGCCACCGCCGCAAATTTATTCAGTTCGGCGCTTTTCCCGGCCTTCGACAGCACAATCAGCACATCCCCCGCCGCAATCGCTGCCGAGGGACCGTGCAACGCCTCGGCCGAGCTGATGTAAAAGGCCCGGATGCTACAGGTCGAGAGGAGATGGGCCGCCCGGCGAGCCATCGTGCCGGAGGTCCCCGCCCCGGTCACGTAGACGCAGCCGGGGCAATCGTTGACCAGCTTGACGGCCCGCACAAAGTTGTCGTCCAGTTGGTCGGCGATGGCCGTGATGACCTCCCCCTCGGCCCGAATCATAGCCCGGGCCTGTTCGAGAATTTCGTGGTTGTTCATGGGGTACTCCGTTACAGCGACCGGGGCAGCGCGTAACCATCAGGAAACGTTGGGTCAAGCTGAAACTCGGCGATGCGCTCCATAAATTTCAGGTAGTCGATGCCATCTCTGGCGGCGGTGTCGGGGTCGGGAATCATCGGGGCGCTCTCGACGGTGCAGTAGCCCTCGTAGCCGGTCTTTTTCAGGGCACGCATGACCGCCTTGAAATCGGTTTTGCCGTAGCCCGGCGTCAGCGAGTTGGAGTCCCGAAAATGGAGATGCCACAGGAGCGGCTGGGCATCCATGACCGCTTCGTAAGGGTCGAGTTCCTCCAGATTGACGTGAAACCAGTCAAGCTGGATGCCGATATTATCCCGGCCAGTCAACTCAATCATACGTTTGTGGTTGAGGGCGGTGTTGACGAACTTGCCCATCTCCAGATGGTTGGTGGCCTCAAAGACCAGCAGGATCTCTTTGGCGCGGGCATAATCGGCCATCCGTTGCAACGCATCGACGGCGATGGCCGTGCAGTCGGCCACATTCTCCGGCGTAATCTGGTCGTGGATGGCCACGGCGATGGTCACTGATTTAGCCCCCAGTTCCGCGCCAAAGTCGATGGATGATTTGGTTTCCGACACGGCCAGGTCAGCCGTTTTCTGCTCGGTCAAGGTTTTGTAGTTGGGGGAGTAGGGGTCCCACATTTCGCCCCAACATTCGTTGATATTCGACACCTCCAGCCCATACTCGGCGATCAGTTGTTTGTGGGTTTCCAGATAATCTTCCATTGTGACGCCCAGCCCGTACCGGCCCTTGGGCGGGCAAATTTCGATGGCGTCGTAGCCACAGGTCTGGAGGCGGCGGTAGGTTCGTTCCGGGTGGAGATAGGCTTCTTCCTGCCCAAAGGTTAGTTGAAAATAGCTGTATTTTAGCTTGTTCATGGTGCGTTTGCTCCTTATAAATGAGAATTAATTAACTTACCCAAAAGCGTTGTAATTGGTTATTAGTAATTGGTAATTGGGCCAATCCCTAATAACTAATTACCAATTACCATTCTCTAAAATGGGTAAGTTATTAAAGTTCCTTAACAACTAATTCATCCAATCCACGCCATTCGGATGGATGAGCGCTTTTAAATCAGTCCCGGCCCGGAGATTGGCGAAGGCGGTCTCCCAGGCTTCAAGCTCATAATGACCGGTGATGACCGGCTCGATGTTGAAGAGGCCTCGATTTAACAAATCGACGGCGTGTTCCCAGGTTTCCCGACCATTCCAGCTCCAACTGCCCCGAATATCAAGCTGGCCCAAACTGACCTGGTCCAGATTGACGTTGATGGAGCGTCCCCACAGGCTGATGAAGACGACCACCCCTTTGCCGCCGGGACCTTCGTAGGCTTTGCGGGCGCAGTCGATGGCGTGCTGCACGCCCAACTCGCTGGCCGAACATTCCAGCACGAACTCGGCCCCTTTGCCGTCGGTGATGTCCATCACCGCCTGGCCGGGGCCATCCTCCGAGTAAACGATGTGATCCGCGCCGACCTGCCGCCCAATCTCCAGCCGCTTCTCGTCACGTTTGAGACCGACCAGAATGACCCGCCGGGCGCCGCACAGTTTGGCATACTGCACGGCCATAACCCCCATCGGGCCGGGACCGACGATGACCACATCATCGCCGACCTTGACCTGCGCCCGCTCCTGGATGAGATGGTGGACGGCCACAATCGGCTCGGCCAGGCAGGCGTCAGCCAGTGAGACGTGATCTTCCAGGCGGTAGACGACCTGTTCCGGGACGCGCATGTAGGGGGCCAACGCCCCATCGACCGTGACGCCCAGCCACTCCCCTTTGGCGCACTCGATGTCGGCCACAAATTTATCCCCCGGCTGCACGCGGGTCACGTTTTGGCCCACCCGGTCGGCAATGCCGGAAAATTCGTGCCCTTGCGTCACCGGAGCGCGGTAAAAGTGGCGGTCTTCCTGAATGAGCAGGTCGCTGCCACAGATACCGGCGGCGTACACTTTCATTAACACTTCGTCCGGCCCAATCTCCGGGACCGGCACGTCACACAGCTCGACGTGTCCCACGCCGTCGGCGGTTTTGCGTAAGGCTTTCATTTATTGTCTCCTGACTATGTAACGCCTCGACCTCCATGTCATTTCGAGCGACGAAGGAGCGAGAAATCCACCCGAATCGTTGTTGGCAACCGGCCATCTGGGGAGATTTCTCGGCAAAAACGCCTCGAAATGACATGCGTGAGAGTCACCTGAATATTTTCTTCGTTAGCCACACCAAGTCGCCCACGACGTCCCGCCAAAAGGTGTCATTTTGATGCCACCAGCGGGTGTGGTCGCTGTCACTTTCGCAGGTATCACACAACACCTCGCCCAGGACGCAGCAGCTCGACACCACGCGGGTACGCCACGCGGCGGGGTGGCCGCATCTATCGCAGCGTAAATCTGTTACGTTGTCGGGGCGGCGTCTAATGGCCATTCGAGTTTCCTGTTTCGGTAGACCGCACATTCTCCGTTCCCCGCCCCCGCTCGGCGATGAACCCTTCGACAGGCTCAGGACAGGCTCGCCGAGCTATCAAACAGCACCGGATGAATCCGGTTTAGCTGATAAAACCCCACTGATGGGGTGCTGTTTGATAGCCCGGATCATTTATGTCCGGGCGGGCAAGGTGGGCTGAGTCAAGGTCGGATTGACAGAACATTTGTCTAATGTGACATTGTCGAATTACTAATTTCACCGCTCCAATAGCCGCACCCCCCCATCCACAAAGCCCGCCAGCAACGGTTGCGCCGGG
>CAZWZZ010000391.1:0-6176 GCA_964638395.1 uncultured Caldilineaceae bacterium | reverse complement strand
GATACTGAATTACGCATAATCGGTTGTTATTAGTTTTTCGCCGTCCTCGGTCATCTGCCTGGCTCAGAACAGGGATACACAGGATGTAACGGATTTTGTGACTGATTATTTTTGATCCGTTACATCCTGCCAATCCGTGTTTTTACTGGTAGCAAAATTGAATGTCCTGAGACTACTTTAGTTCCAGATGACAGATTGCCCCCCCTCACTTTTCCGCACCAGATAGGCCCACAGGGTGTGGTGGTATCGGGGCGGGCAGAGGAAACCGGCCGGTAGCTCGCCGAACTGTCCCTCGATGGGAGGGGTTTCGTCCCGCCGGGCCTCCAGGCCGGGGCGCACCGGCTGGCGGCGGCGGTCGATGACCACGACTTTGAAGCCTCGCTCTTTGACGGTGTCCAAACCGGCCATCAGGCGCTGCAAGCGGGCTAACATCTTGCCCAGTCCTACAATTTCCTTACCGGGGACATCCGGCGAGAGCAAATCGGCCAAGCGGTCGGCCACGGTCTGCTCGCCTGAGCCGGCCAGAATATCCTCGACCTCGGCCAGGACGTCCGGGAGGTCCCCCTCGTTGAGGGGCTGTTCCCGGTGCCGAACCAATGTCTCGATTTTTTGCCGGGTGACCTGGGCCAGTTTGTCCAACAAAGCGTAGACCCGTTTTAGACTATCCGGCGACTCAAGCAAGGTATTGAGGTGGGCCAGATAATCAAAAACCTCATCCTCACGGCAGTGCAAGACCAGCTCCTCGCCGGTGGCCAGCCGGGCGGCCGTCATCGGAAAGCCGTACACCGATTTCCACGGATGACGAATATCACCGCTGTAAATGGTGGCCCGCTCCCGGTTCCAATCCGGTGAGGCGTTGTACACCTCAGATGTATGGCCGACTGTTTGATTTGAATGACTGAACATTATGTTACCCCCAAAAAAAGTAAGTTGAATGAGATAACTTTACCTTATCAGATCAGACGGTGGGGTGCTTCTACCGAAAGTTTGGATGGGGGTTTGTTTTTTGTAGAAAAGTTTGGTTTTAGGGGGTAGGACTTACCTGGCCAATTTCTTCCAGGATTTCGTATCGCCCTACTGTCTCGATCATCAGCAGTCCCTCCTGCCGGTTTTCAAATTGTCGATGTGGCTACCTTTTTATTATAGGGGAAAACGGGCGACAAAAAAAGTTAGCGAGGAACCCCTCACCCCTCCTCAAACCCGTAATGGTCAAACTTGAGCGTTCGACTGTTCTCGCTAATCGTCCGCACGGTACTCTCGTCGAAACCATCCGGCAGCCGGGCGCTGATCTCCAGGGTGATCTCCACCTCACAGCCCATCTGAGCGGTTAAGCGTTCGATGATCTCTTCGACAATCACCCCAATCTCCCGGTTGACCCGCTGGGCATCGACCGGCACCCGGCCATAGTAGCGGGCCAGGGTTTTTTTGGTTGGTTCAACCCCACCATCGTCCGGCGCTGACTGGGTGGTCACGTATTCTTCGCCATTCTCCTGGACGGCAGGGATGACCGGCTCCGGCGGCGGCGGCTCGACCACGTGGTCGGGATGGACCAGGAGGCTGTTGTCATCAAAGTAGACCTGGCCGACACTGCGAATGACCAGGCCGGTGTGCTGACCGGCTGCGTTTTTGCCGGTGGCGTAGGCAAAGGGGGCGTCCAGTCGGCCCACGCCATCCTGCACGGCCTTGAGCAGCACCTCCCGATCATAGAGGCGGGGCAGGTAGCAATATTGGGCCAGATACTCCCACAGTTGTTTGAGCTTCACCTCCCAGCCCCGCTCATCGCTCCAGATGTAGCGGTCCAACTCCATCCGCAAAATATCGGGCGACCAGGTGGTGATCAGCAGGCCGTCATTTTTCAGCTTGCGGGCGGCCCGGTCATAAAAGCTGTCGCTGCCACTGATTTTGCCGGCCTGAAATTCGATGCCGCCCAGCGGCTCCGGCTGGACCGGGACCAGCAGCCAGTTGTAGGCCCCCAGTAAGCGCAGGCCGACCGTTTCGTCGGCTGTCTCCAGGCTGTTGGCCACCTGCCGCCGCTGTTGGGCGTCCAGGTTGAGGGCCTCTTCTTCATCTTTAATCGAGCGCCAGGCCAGAAACTCCCGCACCGCGTTGTGCAATGCTTCGGCGTCCCCTTCGTCGGCGGCGATGAAGGAGAGCATATTTTTGTAGAGCCGCTGGCCGCTGCCCCGACTGTCCAGGATGTCCCTGGCCTGGCGGATGGCCTCGCTGTCGGTCAGCCGCCGTTTGTGGGTCTGTGTGGGCCGCAGGACCACCACCCGCGCCCGGTCATCGTCGGCCACATCGGAGGAGTCGCCGGGGGCCACGTGGCAGGCGGCGAATTCTTTGTTTTTGGGCAGTTTCCGCAGCCGCTCGATGATCTCAAGCCTGACCTCATCATCGGGCCAGCCCTGGGCGCGGTCGCGGGCCAGCTTGTTGACCGTGGGCCGGGTGTCGTACCAGTAACGGCTGCCGTCGGTGTAGAGGTAGGTCAGTTGGCCGCCGGTCATCCGCCGCAGAGCATCGCCAAAGACGGCGGCCGGTTCGCCGGGCTGGGCGCAGCCCAGGCGGACGCGGATCTCTTCCAGGCCCCGCACCCGTTGGGCCGCGACCGAGGGGGCGCTGCCGATAAAGATGGTGCGGGCCACGCGGCGACAGGCGCTATAGCGGCCCAGCGCAGGCACGTCGCCATCCATCGCCAGGGGGCGCGAGCCGCTGCCGTCGATGTCGGTTTCGTAGACGGCGGCCCAGGTATCGGGCAGGTAGCGCAGCAGTTCGTTCCGCACCGGGTCGCTGTGCAGGGGCAGCGTGCCGGGCATAATCAAGAGCGACTGGTCGCCCCGGCTCCACAGTTGGTGGATGACCGCCGCCATCAGCCGCAGCACGCCCCGCGTCCGCTGGAACCGTTCCAGGGTGGACCAATCTTGATAGAGCCGGTCAAACAGTTCCGGGTGGATGGGGTAGGCGGCGGTCAGACGCTCCAGATAGTCCCGTTCGGCCACCCCGCTGGGGAACTCACCGGCTGAATTGCGATACATATCGCCAAAGGCATTGATGACGGCGTCGCGGGCCGGGTAATCGACCTCGGTGGCAAAGAGCCGCCGCCGCACAATCTCAAAGCTTTCGGTGGCGGTGACCGGCTTCCAGATCGACTCGATGCGACCCACGATGTGGGACAGGGTATCGAGGGCCTCTTGCCCGGCCTTGCCGCCGATTTCGATGTCGGACGCCGGAATGGAGACCAGCAGCAGCGACTCATCGACCGCTTTGACCGCTTCCGTCAGGGCTTGCATAAAGGTCATAATCGACTCGAAGGTGCCGCCGGACAGCCGTTCCGTGCCGTACATGTTGCGGGCGTAGGCCACCAACTCATCAATAATAATCAGGCAGGGGCCAAACTGGAAGAATAGCTCCCGCAGGGTATTGGAGCCGGGGCTGACGCCGTTTTTGTCCTCCGGCTCAACCAGCTTGTAGGCGTCCGGGCCACCCAGTTGATAGGCCAGTTCGCCCCACAGGGTATGCACGGTGGCGTCCGGGTAGTGGCGCGGTTTGGCCACATCCAGGGCGGTGCCGACCAGCACGGCGATGTTGGCTTCCGGCAGGTCGGTGTGATTGATCTCCTGGGCGATGCGCTCGCCACCGGGGATGTCGCCCAGCTTGAGCTGACCGTTGGCCAGATGGTAGAGGGCCAGCATACTGTGGGTTTTGCCCCCACCAAAGGAGGTTTGGAGCTGCACCACCGGGTCGCCCCCCTGCGCCGTCAGCCGTTTGATGCCGGTCACCAGGAGAGCCAGCAGCCCTTCGGTCAGGTAGGTGCGCCGGAAGAATTCGTGTGGCTCCTGATACTCCGGCTCGGCGGTCCCGGCGATGACCTGGGCCATATCGGCGGCAAATTCGGCCTGGATGTAGCGCCCGCCGGCCACGTCGGGGTGGGGGTGGACCACCTCCCGCCACGGTTTGAGGCCGATCAGGGTGGTCGTTTCGCTGCTTTTGAGGGGGCCGGTCTCTTTTTTGGCTTTCTTGGCTTCAGCATCGTACCGCAGCCGCAGCAAATCGCGCCCAATCTCTTCCACGCTGTGCGCTTCGTCACCGGCACTAACCATTTTGAGCAGCCGGGCAGCAGTGTCGGCGATGCGGTAGGCTTCGTCGTTGCCGAAGGCCCCGGTGTGTGCCCACCTGTTGCGGGCGTCGAACAGTTCGCCCACATAGGAGCGAGCGGTGTGGCCCAGTTTTTTATGGAAGACATCGAACCAATTTTCGATCATAATTTTGAGGCAGGCGTGGCTATCCAGGGCCTTGAGGATGGCGGAGTCATCGTGCCAGGCTTCGTTGGGCAGGCCGGGGTGACTGGATCGCTCCAGGGCCTGGTCAATGCGGTTGACGTAGGTCCGCTGGCCGTAATTCTGGCGGTGTTCGCGGATGATGAAGGGGCCAAGTCCGTCTCTGAGGGTATCCAGGACTCGCCCGACTCGTTCTTTGTTGCTGAGTGCCATGTCGTTGCTCCTTGTTATGAATTGTCGTTATGCCGTCATTGCGAGCGAAGCGACGCAATCTCCTTCCCCGCCGACCGGGGAGACCGCCACGCCTGCGGCTCGCGGTGACATTAGCCCTTTGCCTCGGTGAGCGCTTTTTCCAAAAGATCGGCCACGCCCAAGTCAGTTGCCCAGCGTTGTAAGTAGGCCCGATCCAACTGCGCTTGTTGTACTTTTATCATACCTAACACATCTCGCCATTGTCGTCCTGAAACTTCGCCGCCCAACCGATACCACTCCAATTTAACCAAAATAGTATCCTCGACGGCGCTGACATAGGCGGTCTGGTCTGGATTGGTGGCGACAATGTAGGCGGCACGCCGGCTGAACCGGGCTTGATCAAAGGGTCGCCTTTTAGAGACAAAGACGTCGATTTTGAACATGCTGTCCAGATGAATGAGATTGAAACTGCTCTGTTGTTGGATAGCCTGCCGCACGGCGTTCAGATCAATGTAGAAGGCATCTTGCAAGGCTTCAACCAGGGGCTGGGCATGTTGTGATTGTAATTCGGTAATCAAGTCGGTATCCAAGGTAGCTCGGGCCACGCCATGAACCGCGCTGGCTAACGAGCCGCCGATCAGATAAGGGACGCCCAGCGTTTCCAGGGTTTGGATAACCTGCAAGGTGGCCGTAATTTGTTCTGAGGGCATGGCCGTTACTCCGTTTCTGGCCGGGGACCATAAACTTTGGCCGCTAAGTCCGCGCCCAACAGTTGATCGGCCAGGTAGCGCCGGATGAGGGCCGGGTTGGCCGCCGGGTAGCGCTGCCGCAGACCGGCCAGGGCCAGGGTGCGCACGGTGTCGTTCATATGGCCCACCATCTCAATTTTGCGCCAGGGTGGAGCCTGACGCAACAGGTTCAGTTGAATTGCCTCGACGTCGGGCGAGGTATCGCTGAAAATTGGCATAAGTCCGTCCTATTCATTCAAGAATGACGATTGTTGATACTGATCCTTCAACTGGACGGCTTGCTCCTGGCTGGCGCTCCAACTAATCACCAACGCATTATAATCCCGCGCTAGATCCGCCCAGCCTTTGCGCTCGCACAGGCTGTAGAGGCGATAGGCCAACTGGCGGGCCTCGGCGGCCAGATCGGAGGGCAGTTGGGCCAGCAGCATAGCCGCGCCCTGCTCGCCGTGGGTGTTGAGCCGCTCGATCAGGTGGTGGGTGGCCTCCCAGACGGTCAGGCGGTGATCGTTGGCCGGGTCCCAGCCGGGGTCCAGTTCAGCCCAGGGGATGAGGCGGACCTGGCCCGCGCCGGCTTGCAACAGCCCGGCGTTGGCCAGAGCCTCGACGCTGCTGTTCTTGGCCCGGGCCAAAACGTCAGCCTGGCCGAAGCCGCCCTCGTTGAAGCCGAACTGCTCGAACCAGGCCACGGCAAAGCGGGAGGCGGGGTCGAGGTGGCCCTCCTGCTCGGCCAGGTAAGCGTCCAGTTCCTGGTTGATGAGTTGCAGGGCGGTGCGGACCGGCAGCCGCGCTCCGTCCGGCTCCAGGACCTGGCGGTAGCGGCTATAGATGGCCATGCCCGGCCCGATGCTGGCCTGGGCCAGATCGACCGGGGCGATGTGGCCGGACTGCATCGCTTCCAGGGCCGGGGGCAGCTCCCGCCGCAGGGCGTTGACGAACTCCCGCCGCGAGGTCATGGGCGCAT